>QHBN01000255.1 GCA_003176995.1 Candidatus Nitrosopolaris wilkensis | reverse complement strand
GTAGTAGCATTCATTCCGGCAGTCTTATTCATTGCTGTGGTAGTTGCACCAATTGCGTGCTGAAGCGCATATTTTGTTGCATTAGTATTACGTGCCTGATCGATTATTGAGTTCGCTAAACCGGGAGGAAGGAACGATGACATGGCATTGTTTGCAGCGGTTTGATTAGCAACGCCTGCTGCGCTAGGTATGCCGGCCTGGGCAATAGCCTCTTGTAGAATTGGGCCTGCACTAAACGACATTGCTCCAACTATGGTGACTGCAGATAACAACAACAACAGGCTTGTCACTCGTTTTTTGTTCATTATTCAGAGAGAATTTGTCTCCAATTTATCACTTTCGACCTTCTATTCTAGCTGAAAGTATAGTTAGAATGATAATACGAGATTTACCAGTAGGGTCAGATAACAGAAACGGGTTTCGACTCAAACCGAGTTAGCACTACTAGAAGAGACATTTATTTTATAGGTGAAAAATTACATCTCAACTTCTTAATCCTTAGCTTTTATGAATTGAAAAATAAATTGAGGGATACAGCATTTTCAGCTGTCTTCCTGACTAAACCTTCTATTTTCTATCTGCCTATACAGAGTCCGCTTGGGTTACTAACCATGCAGTTGTTATCTGCAAATGAGTTTACGTTGATGTTCGGAGCTAATCCGTTAGCGTTGTTGAGGTCGATTACATTATGCAATACGTTGTTCATGTTTATTGTGTTATCGCTGCTTTGCGCATCGAGGAAAAGACCATTTTGACCACCCTCTATGTTGTTTGCTGCAATAATTGCCTTGTGCGTGTTGACCAATGTGACACCTGCGAGCTGATTGCCGGTAATTAGGTTGGACATAAGGCTTGCACCCTTGCTAGAATGAGATGCTACTCCGAGATCGTTGTTCTTAATTATGTTCTCCTCCACTTGTGTGTTAGTCGAGCCAGTTGTAAAGACCGCAATTTCGTTGCCTGTTAAGATGATTGACTTAATTTGTACGTTGTTAGAACCTGTGGCTAATATGCCAGCCTGGAAACCCTTAATGACGCCGGGTCCCATTACCATGATGTTGTCATTGTTGGGTACTACTACTCCTACTTTAGAGCTCTGTTGCCCAGGACCTGATACAGTATAGCCGTTTAAGTTTATGACCGTGTTGTCGGCTCCTACAATTAGCCCGTCTCCGGTGCAGTTAAGATTAGCTGTCAAGTTAACGCTTCCTTGGACTACTTCTCCACACGCTGGGTTTGTTAAGGGTGTTATTGCCGTTGTTGATGCTGACGATGATTTTGGTGTTGATGCTACTGATGTTGGTGATGGTGTTTGTTGCGTTTGTGTTTGTGCCATTAGAGCTGATGGTTGAATTACCAAACCAATCACTGCCCCTAAGGACAAAATTGTCGCTACCATGTATGACATTATAGTTCGTTTCATTCAGATGACGGCTCGAAAATAAAGTATTTATGCGAACCTACTGTTTGTACTAAATTCTAGATTCGTGTATATTGAATATAAGTATGTATTTACGTTATTGATCGTAACTATCTATTAGTATAAGTAGTTCTTCTACTGAAGTTCCCCTCTAGACTTATATTTCGTAACATACTTCTCTCGCATCCGCGGTAGGATCTATCTCTCGGGATATTTTCGCTCCTCTTAGCATATTGAATCCATTGACTATAGATTAAAGCTCTTGTCGACAAAGATTAACTAAGATAAGAACGGTTCTTCACTTTATTGCTATCGCGTAACTTCTCTAGAAAATTATTATTGTAGTAGTACTGATACCTCCCGTATTAAAGTTCTTTTGGAGAGCTTTTCGATTTAATCCAATTATCAGACATTCCATTGGGGTTACTAGTAATTGGTAACGGAATCTAAAAATAAGTGAACATGAGTTTGAGTATGAGTAACGGTAGGATAGCTAAGGACCACATTTACACGAGAAGAATTATAAATAAACTTCTATATGTAAAAATCAGGTTATGAGGATTGCCGTAGTTGGAGCAGGGGTCTCAGGAAGTTACTTAGGACACATGCTTCATAAGCGCGGGCACGACGTAGAAATATTTGAATCCTCGAGGAAGGAAAACCAGTGGGCTGTTTGTGCTTGGGGTGCGTCGAGAAACATGCTCGCCAAGTTCTCAAACCGCGCAGGGCTCGACTTTGATAATTACATCTTCCATGTAGGTAAGACCTTGAAGATGGATCTTCCGAACCACGTCAGAGAATACTTGGATTTGAGAGGCTTGGTAACTTATAACAAACAGAAATGGGAACACGATTTATTAAAAGATTTAAAGATTACATATGGTTTCAGATGCACGCAGCAGAACTTTCCGTTCAAAGAGTATGATTATGTGATTGATTGCACTGGGATGCATCGCAGTTTGCTTCCGCGATCAGATGAAGATTTCCTAATACCTGCGTACGAGTATCTGGTGGAAAACGTTCAAGGGATGGATGAATTTTATGTTATCGGTTATAAGGGTGCGAGGGGGTATTTTTGGTATTTTCCTCTTGACAATAATCGTGGATACGTGGGCGCTGGAGATATCGACAAGAAGTATGCAGGAGTTGAAGAATTTTTAAGTGAACACCCTGAGGCCCGCGTTGCAAGGAAAGTAGGAAGACCAATCCGCCTTGCTCCTCCTAGACGAATGGAGCCATTTTGTGCCGGGAATGTGATAGGGGTGGGCGAATCGATAGGATGTGTATTCCCAATATTAGGAGAAGGAATAATCCCGTCGCTAATATGTTGTGATATTTTCCTCGAAGTATTAGATGGATCTAAGCAGAAGGGTTTTGACTTTGAGCAGTACAGAAAAAAGGTGCTCAAGAAGTTCGATTACTATGATGACGTCTACAGAATTGTGAGACTAAAGATGAAAAACAAACTGAACATGGTCAGACATCTCCCTCTCATGATGAGCATGTACAGAAACATGAAGAAAGAAGAGAGCCGTTTCGGCTTCGAGATCAGTCTCGACAAAATGACGCGGTTTGTAAAAGCCTTGTAGTCATGACTTTCTATAGTTAAAGACTAGATACTACCAAATGGCATGATTCTATATCGGCCTTGCCGCACAGTGTAGCGCAGTGCGATATTGTGGTACACATTAAGTATACGTTTCCTACTATTATTAGTGGGCAAGATTTTATAAACATTGATTATCTATTATTGAAATGTCCAAACCAGTCTGGGCTTATCCCACATGCGGGGAAGATTTCACCAGAAAATCTAGTGCAGTTCGTCATAGTTCCAAGTTACACAAGGGAAGAAGCCTCCCCGTCCGCTACATCGATTATTTAACGGGAAGGCTATCCGGCCAATACCAGCCGCCACTAACTCCCCCTAGGCTATTGGGGAGGAAAAATAAGACTGTGGCAGATAGTAGTACAGGCGACATTTTGTGTGCAAACGATTTTAAGACCAAAAATAGGTCTGAATATATAGCAGCGCCTCCAACTGCCACTAACCCATTACGCAATCCTGTTGCTGAGGCCGTGCGCAATTTTGCAAATGTTGAGAAAACCTACACCCAATTGTTACCCCTAATAAACGTCAACACTTTTCCAACCGATATTGGTATTGCCAAACCAATAGGGTTCAGCGGTATTTGTGACCTGTGCCTATCAGGACGGATCGAGGCAGTATGGAATTTCGTGGAAGACGGATCCTTAACGAAAGTTATTCATGCCTGCGATGATGAAGTGGTCATGAGGGTAAAACGTCTAGCCGGAGACAAGAGGAAGGCGTTCCACTATGCATCATTCCGGTGTTTGGCAGACGCTGTCAATTATTGGATCGGTCATGGTGAAGTATATCTCAAAGCTGAAGAATTGTTACCAACGGAAAGGTATGATTTCGTAACGGATTCTGAGAGACAGTCAACGCGTGGAGACTATATTGGTTTAGGAGCTCTAACAGAGAATCACTGGGCAGACCGCGCAATCAAGGAAAATAAAAAAATACCAACGGCCACGGGGGCCGTAAATATTAACAAGGATGAATTATTAGATTTTCTGAGCATAGCAGGGGCAACTTTTGGGGTCTTTCGAGTTAAAATACCTGACGGGGGGACACGCGACTTCTTCATGTATGTTGTAAGAGGATTAGAATTCTGTAAATTTAACCATCTCAAAGAGCTTGCGGCAAAAAGTAGTAATATCAATAATAATAATAACACGTCACAACAGACCGATTTGTATAACGTAATTCAATTCGTGGATGGTGGCTCAATATCAGATGGGATAGACTAGATTCCGTGAGTAAGAAAAATTTGTTAGGACAAATTCAAGAGTGGTCAAAAAATCTTAGAGGGTATTGTTAATGATAGCATCTGGGATCTGCCTGCCCTTTGTGTGACAGAAAAGATGTCAAATTCTGTTCCTGGCTCAAGTAACCTGGCTCTCAGAGGTTAAGCGGTAGGCGTTAGACTTCCTCACGTGCAAAGGCCCTAGCAACGAGACTAGTTACCGGACATAAAGTCGAATTCACTTGCAAATAAAGGATCGGAAAATATCTACACGAGTGTTTTGATTGAGTTCTTTTGGTTCTGCTCGCTACGGGGAAAGGGAGTAAACATGTATCATAAGTGAAAGAAAAATTTTGTATCTCCTATCATCACACATTGATCAAAATGAGGGCACTTCAATCATGCTCCAAAAGTTTTCTAGACTCGAAATACCTATATGAAACGTACTTGTGCTAGGTCTGAGATGCTATCGAATTCATTCCTAGCCTTTCTTCTTGCGTCTCTTTTCATACTGTCTCTGAGCGTTTTGTTGTTTGAGCTTACACTGACTAGAATGTTCTCTATCATACTATGGTATAACTACGCTTTTATGGCAATCTCTGTGGCTTTTTTTGGACTTGGAATTGGAGCCTTGCTGGTACATCTCGTAAAAAATAGAATGAAAAGAGAAGAGTTGCCAAAGAAAATAATTCAGTCTACGTTAGCGTTTGCAGTTTCATTGCCACTTTTCTTATTTGTTATAGGGCATATCATTCCCCCCAGCATCTCTTTTATTTATTTATTTTTTTTAGCATCATCAATTCCCTTCCTTTTTGCAGGTCTTTCAATTGCATTAATTTACCTTGCCATGCCGAGCCAAATAACTAAATTATATTTTATTGATTTGGCAGGAGCATCGGCAGCCACACTTATTCTTGATCCACTTATCCGAGGACTGGGCGCAGAATCTGTATTACTCCTGATTGGTGTATTTGGTACATTACCTCCGATTATCGCATATGCATCTTTATTGTACAGCCAAAAACAGAAAGAAACCTCGGATCGATTTATAACAGAAAAAAAGCCAGCATCCTATGGATTCGTTGTACTCTGTGTTTCTGCAGTTTTATTAGCTGCCAATTTGCACTCTAACATCCTAGCAATCCAACCCGGAGACAGTAAAGGGCTACGTTATCTATTGGCCAACCCCGCAGGCTACACTGATGCATCAACTAAATGGAATTCTTTCTCTAGAATCGATGTTGTCAAACATACAGGTGATATTGGCAAGACCGGCTTCAGAGACCTAGCCTCGATACTTATTGATGCCGATGCCCTTACTCCAATATTGAAATGGAATGGTTCTTTTTCTGATCGACAGTGGTTGAAGGGATACATGGATTATATGCCGTATGAAATATCAAAAATGAACAATAGTAGTACTTTAGTTATTGGCAGCGGCGGCGGCGAGGATATTCTGGTCGCCTTGTCGGCGGGTTCAAAGAATGTGACAGCTGTGGAATTGAATCCGTTGATAGTGTCTGCTGTAAAACAATATGGGAGTTCAGCAGGAGATTTGTACAATCGTAAAGATGTACAATTATCTATTGACGATGGCAGACGATTTATCAGCGCTACAAATACGAGATACGATACGATAGTAATAAAACTTGTAGACTCTTGGGCTGCTCAGCTAGCTGGCGGATATGCACTTTCAGAAAACTATCTTTACACAGTCGAGGCATTCAAGCAGTATTTGAATCACTTAAATGGAGTTAACGGAAAGCTTGTCATGGTACGTTGGAGTACTGAATTGCCAAGGCTGATTCCTCTTGCCGTTGAGGCGTTGCGGGAGTATGAAAAAGGAACAAGCAATCAACAAGATATTAGTAAACAGATTTTAATAGTGGAAGATAGCCCTGGATTAACGTTTGGACCGAACCCTCAGCGAACATTCTATCCAGTGCTTCTAGTGATAAAAAATAGCCCATTTACTGCCTCAGAACTTGCTTTGATAAAAGAGAGAGTCAACAAGAGTGATGCTAAGGTGATTGCGATGCCAGGAGGGTATGTACAACCTCCCTATGACAGATTGCTATTAAGTGGCGGAAAGAACAGCAATAACAATAATAACAATAATAATCAGAAACAACAACTTCAGCAAATACTGCAAGCAAGTTACGATCCTCAAAGACTGGGCTTTGAGTTAAGACCCCCCACCGATGATTCTCCATTCTTTTTTGCGACACAGCTAGTTCCGAGTCAAATGGTATTGCTAATAGAAACTGTACTTGGAGTATCTGCAGTCCTTGGCTTGTTGTTGGTTTATTATGCAAAGGCAAACAAGATTAGACTAACCTCATCATCGCGATTCCATATCGTCTTTGCGATGTTTATTGGACTTGGTTTTATTTTTTTGGAAATAACCTTCATTCAAAAATTTTTACTCTTACTCGGAACCCCAATCATGGCCTTGACTGTTATCCTTTTTTCGATCTTACTTTCTACTGGAATAGGTGCATATTTGAGTGGAAAGTTATTTCATAAAAATCCTTACAAGGCGATAATGATATCTATACCACCACTTGCTGGAATAGTGCTACTCTACTATTTTTTCCTGCAAGGGATCATAGAATCTGCAATACTTTGGCAGTTGCAGGAGAGGATTGCTCTGGCTTTTGCACTCTTGTCGCCTACTGGTTTTCTTATGGGATTTCAATTTCCATCTATAACTAGAATGGCT
Source organism: Candidatus Nitrosopolaris wilkensis (assembly GCA_003176995.1). Lineage (GTDB taxonomy): Archaea > Thermoproteota > Nitrososphaeria > Nitrososphaerales > Nitrososphaeraceae > Nitrosopolaris > Nitrosopolaris wilkesensis. The sequence goes on along the minus strand of QHBN01000255.1, from coordinate 18,374 downwards.
TCTTCTTCCTCTGCTTCCAGCCGCTTAAAACAAGAGTTGAATGGCAACGAAGTGCGTGGTGATTCTAGTACTAGTTCTAGTTCCGGCGGTGAAGATATCACACTCCTTTGGGGAGTAAACGTAATTGCCTCAGTGGTAGGGACAGTTCTAACTGCCACCTCATCTATGGTAATCGGCTTTAACGGTAACTTCCTTATTGGAGTTGGATTGTATTTGGGAGCACTAGGGGCTGCAGTTGCGGCGAAAATAATGACGCAGAAAATAGGCCGTAAGGCGATTATTAAATAGGATATGAGAGACATGAAGAGGAGTTACTGATAAAAAATCTTATCCTGAATTGCTCTGACCGTTTAGGGTCGAAAGATCTTCACCGGTCACATAAGGGAACTACCACACCAGGATATCAAGCTATTACCAAGTCCATCATATAGATGCCCAGCAACAAGCACCACAGGCCAATATGTACTACTCCTCACACTATTCCCATGCTCCAGCATTCCAACAGGATGATCAACGATATGGAACTCGTTTATCCCGAGTAACGAGACTTAAAATTGAAGAACTTGAAAGATTGCTGATAAAATATAAGGAATACTTTCATGATGTGAATGAAATTTTTAAATGGACTGTTTCTTGGGCCAATAAAGGCGACGACAGGTATCTTGATGAAAAGTTGGCCGTGGTTCGCAACCTGGACAAACGATTGAAAATGAAAGGCGTAATCTAGAATCATGTGTGGTCAAGTGGTTCGGAACTGGGAAACAGGCGGGGTAATCCTCACCACAAAGCTAATGGTAAGTTTGTCGTTCTATTGACTATCAGATTCCTATGCCGGTAGAATTTTGATTATGATCATATCAACATCTCGAAAGGTGAGCAGTCATCGCCAAAGTTGTTAGGGCTTCCTTCTAGTGCGAATAGATCGTTTCGAGACGAGAAGTGACATTCATTGGATCATACTCAACGGGCAAACCATGCCTGCGATTCAACTTATAATCTAAAACATCAAGACCACAAGCTAATGCCTCCAAGGCAGTTTTGCTCAAATTCTCTAGAATTTTGCCATCGACAAATCTTACGTCAACATATACTCCATATTTTTTCAAAAAGGCTGGCATGTCCCCGTACATGATAGGGTCTCTGATCCTGTTATAAACGTCAATGTCTAGATTTACATTATGTTTCCTACAATAGCTGAGCGACAGTTGTATATCAGTTGCTTCTGTATCCATAGTTAATGCCTGCGGTCTTTCAAGTTTTGGAGACGAAATCTTCTCGGGGATAAAGTGATCCGTGTCGATCAGATTCGGAAGAAATATAGCTTTACTAACTAAAGGTAACAGGTCGGGAGTAGAAACGATAACGGCGTCTGCCAGACGTTGAGCTTTAGTATGAATCCTTTTTTTTATCAGTATCAAGTCTCTCAACCTTCTGTATGCAAATATGCCTCGAACAGCCAAGTCTGATAGTTTAGATCTGTGCGGCAGCTTCTGCTTCTTTATTCCGCGAATATCCGTTCCATGATATTGAAGGATGATCTTCTTTGATTTCCCGAATTCCTCTCGAAACTTAAAAACCATGTCGCTCCTACTATGTATGTGTAGAATATCTGCAGAGTGCGCTTCGTCAACGCTTTTTTGATCAAAATCAGCTAATGTCGCATCAATGACGTACTGGTTGTAAAATTTACCAATTCCATATTTATCATATTCCCTAACCATGATTGCCTTCGAATTGTGTCCCTTTAGTCTTTGATATTTCGCCAGGACAAACGCGACACCAGCCTGATCCCATATGTGCAGAATTCGCATGGTCTATTGTAGAATTGAACATGAGTTGTATAAAGTTACTCTGTTTTTGGTATATTTATCTTTGAATCATTGTCAAGCTGACCTTCTATGTTCTTTACTCCACCATAGGGCCTATTAGCCTGTCTCATTATTTTTAAGAGGTATTTTCGCATGTGCTGCTTTTCTTCCTCTGTCACCTTTCCATCAATCAGATCAATCAAAAAGAGAGTCATTGTTGCACCTATCTGGTTTTGGTTAAACAAAGCCTCCGCTTCAACACTGAATTGATTTTTCCTATGCCAGTATCCAATTATCATGCCGACGGGAAGATATATTGCAATAAAAATTAAGGCGAACATCCAAATATTGATATTGAGTGCGTGAATAGCAGGCACCCTCTGAAGTAGCAATTGGTATTGAATTGTTACGAAGTTAGCAAATGTCATGAGGAAAATTAAATAGATGCTATGACCATTTCTAAAGTCAAGCCACCGTCTTCTCATCCAATTATGGCTTCTCATATTGAGAAATTTTGGCACGGATGGATTCTTCATTCAAATATCGTACTATGATGTCATCATCGTATATATAACTCAATTACATCTTACCTAACCGTGTACAAAATTGGGCACTTTATTTTGTGCTTATAATACAAATATCCTGTTTTGAGTATATGAACTAACTTGGTTTGTGTTAGATCTATTAGACGTACCTGGCATAATTAATAACTTAGAGCAAGTTGTTGCGTTTGCTTTTTCTAAATCCCTTTCATAGTAAAATGTGAGATAATTTATTTAAAATTTATTTATCTATCAATCCCATTTTTTTAGAGATGTCAAATAAATAAATGGCAAAGACTCATGGAGGCCACACTATAAAAAAAATTTGACCAGCAAGATCCCACTTTTTGTTTGCAATAAGTGATGAAGATGGGACCAAGTACGAAAAATTCTTTAACGACCAGATCCATGGTCAGCTAGAAAATTCTGCACTTTTTTGCACTTCTTACCTTCTTTACCGAAATTGATCTTTAGTAGTGTGTCTTCTTCGACCTGAACATACAGACCCATATCTAATGTTGGTTCTTTTCACTATTGTTTGAGTTTTCCTACAGAGTTTGTGGTACCTTCTTTAAATGGATAGAGATCTATCCTGCAGCCTTCTACCGCATTAGATTTGTACATATGTCGTTTCCTATCAATTCTTTTCTCAGAACCACGTCAGAATCAAGACTTCCTACTATATGTGTTGTTTTAAGTTCTCAGTATTGCTTCGGATTTCTTTTAGATCATTCAACTCTTTCTTTCTAGTCGTTTTTAGACCTAAGGACTCCAATTCGCTTATCCAACGATATTTTCCTGGGTGCTCGTTTTTTGTGGCTATAATATTCAGACTATTTCATCTGAACAGGTTGCAATAGAAAGTTCTAGAGCTAATAAATCGTACTTGACACGGATTGCACATGGGAGGGAGAAAAGAATTAGTTGTACTTATGCATGTTCCATACCGTTTAACGAAGTATGATGCGATCCCGGGTCATCGTCGTACAGAATGCATACCAGACTCATATACTACCTCACACTGCATCTGTTAGTTACGGTGGATCACTTTGAACCTATGATAAGTCCAATACTGAATCTGATATCAGGAGAAGGTTTAGTGTTGCCGATGACTTCCATGTTAAAAGCATAACGTTGGTGTATCTGCTTTACCTTTTCATAATTGCCTCCATGTGTTTCTACTATGATCAGACGAAGTTGTTTCAGCGTGTTCGTTGCCCCGTTCAATGCTTGGACTTCGGTATTATTTTCGATATTTTTGCATAAAGCTCTATAGGTCTCAGGGTGTGCTTCGATTGCTATGACGCCAACTGATTTATGCTTATAGCCATTGGCAATCCTTAACGAGTATTTGCCTATATTGACCCCTACGTCTACAATGGTCACATATTCGTTCATCGCCAGACGTTTTTCAATTTCTTTTTCTGCATTTGGGTATGTCGTCATTATTTTTTCTAAGAATTGGCTTGATTCCATCGATAGGATAAGGACGTTCTGGTAAATATTCTCCTAGGGATAAAGATAAACGTTTGATGGACAGCGCAAAAAACATGATTTTGTAAATATTCATCTCTTTTCTTCTTACTATCCATTTTAATGCGCGGTAGTATTCGAAAAACAATGGTATTTGGAATAAGTAAACAAAAGGGAAAGAATAATTTGCACTTCAACTAGACACGATATATTAGTATTCGTTGGCACGAATTTGATTAGAACAATTGACGGAATAATGGAATAGTTACTGATTTCCTCACCAAATGGTGTACAAATAGCCTATGCATCTTGTTCGAGCGCTTCAAGTGTATATCCCTGTAAGCTACACTGGAAATCGGAAATATTATGGATTGACCACCCGTGTAATTATTTCTGTCTCCATGGTCAATGCGCTTACATTCATAGTTTGCATGATTTTTATCTTGACAATCCTAGTTAGAGAAGACGGCTGAAGAGCCATTGTATCTCGGCGAAAGGCCGTTAAACGGTAGATAATATTCACTTAGATCCTGCGATATATGACATTTGTCCTTTTTCGTTGATACTTTCTACTCTGAATCCGTGGGTTGTCAATACTTGCTTTACGTCCGCGGATTTATCTCCATGTATCTCTACTACTATCTTCCGTATTCTCTCCAAAGTTTTCGTTGCTGCTCTTAATGCTAAAACTTCCGCACCTTCTACGTCCATTTTTATCACATCGACCCTATAATTAAGTAATATATTGTCTAGTGTATCGCATTCTATTTCTAATGAATTCCCATTTGGATGAAGAATATTATTTGCATCTATGCGTTGGTCATTGCAAACGCTATACATTTCGGAATCCACGCGAGTTCCATCGTGTGATCTTTCGTATAGATCGACTAGCCCTTTATAATTTGAAACGACCTTGTTGATCGGTATGATGACATTTTCAAACTTATTGCATTGGATATTTCTACATAATGCCTTGTAATTTTCTGGATGAGCCTCGATTGCAATAACCTTTACGACCCTATCCCTGTAATCATTTGCAACCATTAGTGAATAAGAACCTACATTTGCCCCCACATCTACAAAAGTCTCATTTTCTTCCATGACCAAATGTCGTTTCACTTCTTGTTCTCTTGATATAAAGAGCATCTGAAAGTCGCGTGTCTTGCGTCTTGGTATCGCTTTAACTCCACTATCCGTTACGTAAGCTCTTTCAGGTAGAAAATCAAACTCGGATGTTCGGTTTTGTCGTAAGAACTTGTCCCGTTTATCTTTGCCCATTTTAACGCGGAGGAATATTCTGTATAGAATGTAACGATATCGGGCATACCTCCAAAAAAGTGAAAAAGAATGAAGAAATTTCATTTGATTTTTCACGTTATTAATAAACGACAATAGCACACTATAAATAGATTCTAAAATCAAAAGATGATGATACTTGCCAACTGGGGTCTAGCTCTGATCACTTCATGTATAAAAGAATAGACCTAGAAGAAGGATAGCTGGAAATGAGAGAAGAGCCTCCTCCTTTCGGATATGTAAAATGATGCTGCGGGAACACACTAATGTAAATTACAAAAAAAGTTAATTCTAAACCAAGAGGGATTTTTTTTGCAAAATTGAGAGTGTACTTGAGTAAGCCAATTGATTGCTAGATTGTTATTGAATTGGCATAAAACTTAGAATTTATTCGTGAGCTGTGTTTCCTAACCAACTCCACGAGCAGAACATGATAACGAAACTAGCTGACTACGCGAACCAGAATAGTATTTATTCTACTTAAACTTCAGCAGATATCGATTGTTCTCCGCACTAAAACGCATCATAAAGCGAAATAGTGTAAGCCGTCCTCCTGCTACAACCGAGAAACCAAGACCAATTGATTCTGAGCCTTCGAGTTTGAAGGATTACTGGGAAAGCCGATTAAAAGAGAATTTTGGGCTGCACGGAGCGGGTTTCATAGGACTTGGACGAACCTATAACAATTGGTTGTATAAAGTCAGGAGAAAAGTATTCGTTAGTAGGATCAAATCGATGCACTTGGATTTCAGTGATAAGGACATATTGGATGTTGGTTGCGGAACTGGTTTTTATGTAGGACTATGGAAAAATCAAATCGGTGTGCGACACATAACTGGAATCGATATAACGAATATCGCAATAGAAAGTTTGAAAGGGAAATTCCCAGACGCTGAATTCTATAGGGCAGATGTAAGCAGTGACGCAGATATTGCATTCCTTTTCGGAACAAAAGAATTTGATGTAGTTTCGGCATTTGATGTTTTATTTCATATCGTTGACGATAATAGATACGAGAAGGTGATTAAGAATATTCACTCAATGCTGAAGCCAAACGGTATTTTTGTATTTTCAGATAATTTCATACACGGCCCTGCTATAAGATCTACGTACCAGGTCAGCAGGTCTTTATCGCATATTGAAAAAACCTTGATTGAGAACGGATTTGAAATAATCCAACGTAGACCTATGTTTGTTCTAATGAACACCCCTGTGGATACTACAAAAAGGGCATCAAAGAGAAGGTGGAGATCTCTTTCTTTATTATTGCAACGATACGGCGATACTGCAGGATCTGCAGTTGGATGTTTTCTATATCCTATCGAGCTGATATTGGTATCTCTATTGAAGGAAACAGCCTCTACTGAGATAATGATCTGCAGAAAACGCAATTAGTGTGCTATTGATGCTCCTGACAAGATATTTGGAACTAAAATCAGAAATGCGATAAATGGCATTTCCTGTTTCGTTCATAAATTCTAACTCGCTTACTTAGTTACTTACTCCTATACAGTACCTTCTCGAATAGGTATTAGTCTGTTTTTTCATCCTTACTTTTGACGTTTTCTATCGGAGTTCTAATTTCATTTCATTAAAGCCTGAACGTTATAATGAAGATTTGTGGGGTGACTGAACAACTAACATACAGGGTTAAACATCAGAAAAATTCTTTAACGGCTCAATTTCAACTTTATCTTACTTATGACATTAAATCAGGGCCTCATTGACGCAATCATAAGAACAAAAAACTCTCACGAATTTTTAAAAGAGTGTCTAGAAGCGGTCCTTGCCGAAATTCCAATAAGGCGTATAATCATTGTAGACGCGGGATCTACAGACCGGACTAACGAGATAGCATTATCCTATGATAAGGTTGAGTTCTATTCTTGTCCAGATTTGAATCTGGGTCAGGCCACCAAGTACGGTCTCTCTATGGCACAAACAGAATGGGTAGCCATAATAGATTCAGATGTTGTCTTACGAAAGGGCTGGTTTGAGAATATCAAAAAGTACATGCAGGAGGCAGATGCCGTGGAGGGATGTAGAATTGATCATTATTCCTTTAATGTAAAAAGAGAGACGGTGCCGAATATTGGGTGGTTAGGTCACACCTTAATTAAGAAAGGACCCATATTACATATGGATCTGGACACGCAGTTTGGAGAAGATACAGTAGTGAAGTTTAACTTTGATAAAGAAGGTAAGATATGGAAAAAGATACCGAATTCTGTAGCTGATCATTATACAAAGATAGATAACACTAAGCACTTACGAACCGGTATGATTTTTAGGCCTGAACCGCAAGTGATCGATGTTCCTAAGGACGTGCAAATACAGCAGGGGCATATAGTTAGGAAATGCCATGCCCTTACAAAAAAACAAGCAATTAAAATATTATTGCTGGTTCCAATTTATGAAGCTTACTGGGCGTTCAAGAAGAATTTCTGGTTCACTCTCGCATATTTCAGGTTGATTTAAGAAGTGGAATTTGATGAATTCTTTCTCTAGTTCTAAAATTTGCCAGACCATCACATATGATATCGCCTATCTTTGCGTTTCAGAATGGGCAGGAAGAAGAGGGATCCTTATCAAGCAAAACTTCGTCCATCGCCAGTTGATTTTCTTCTCGAAAGATCTTCTGGGATCCCCTGGAGTGTGGGGCCAGGGCGATACCACAAAGGACGTGTGACTTGCCACGTGTGATTGGTCGCTCCAGCCGACAGAGCTACGACTGGCCTTCCTGATGCAAAAGAAAGCGCTGTGTACATCCAGCTCGTATTAGATCCCAAGTCAGAAGAACAGAAGAGAATGTTGGATCGGATATTTATTTTGAATTACGACGATAATTTTAGGCTAAAGTTAGCGCAAGAGTATATATATTATCAGACTTTTGTCTTGCACTAGGTATTGAAAGACAAATATAGAAATGACTATTTTGACAAATTATCGAAATGGATTCTATTCCAATCTTTCTAAAGTACGCCAGGTATCGATATATCGCATACAGATTATTTTTACGTATAAGGATGGGCAAGAAAAAGCGGGATGAGTTTCTAAGAGGAAGTGGGTTATCTGAAATAGATTTCTTGCCTGAAAGGCCCTATTCTATTAATGGGATCAATGCCCTTCCCAGAAAGGGGACAGATGACTTCTATATGTTCTATATACCACGGGAAAAGGAGCTTTTGCTTCACCTGATAATGCATAAAGGCGAAACTTTTGTGGACGTGGGGGCCAATGTTGGCTATTACTCGTTAAAGATCGCGAAGGAATACTCATCAAACGGGGTAATTATCATTGCAATAGAGGCGCACCCCGGAAATTACAAAGCACTAAGTAAAAACATAGAATTAAACGATTTTAAATGTATTACTGCAATTAACAAAGCAGTATCAGATCACAAGGGGAAAGTGACACTGTATGACAGAGTAGACACGAGAAATCGTATTCGCTCGGAAATGTATAGCCTTTCTAATGCATTTCTCCACGAATCAAACGTCGCTCGGCCTGAAGGAGGGTCCCTAGAAATAGAATGTGATACTCTCGATAATATTTTGGGAGAGCAAAGGGTCGACGTCATGAAAATAGACATAGAGGGAGCAGAGGTATCTGCATTAGAAGGAGCAACTCATATTTTGAAGAAATTGCGCAAAATTATCGTGGAAGTGCATGGAGCCAATTTCGATAAAGTAATGCAAATACTTGATGATACACATAATTTCAGATGCGAAACTATTGAAACGCGAATAATGAAATATATCGTAGGATCTAAGCTTTCGAACTAGTCTGCGGAGAGACATTATATTGATTTGATCTGACATGTCCTTATCGTGCTTATGCACGTACCGGATGGTCTAACTCAATGACCTCTCTCTCCTATCGCAAACAAAGAAGAGTAGGAATAGTTCTTTATCTATCTTTTTTCGGTATTCGTCTTGCGGACTATACCAATTATCTGCCCGATCTTGTTTTCAGGAAAGATCAATCTGTGGACCTGCAATTTTCGACCAAGTTATCAGAGATAGAAATCAATCGTTCCAGGATCAGCTGCGGGTTCTGCAAACAATCTCGTAAAAACTTGTGCGAATTATTACATCTGTACTAAGTTTGAAACAAACATGTTAAAGAATTTTGCTTGCGTACTCGTGCTTTTGAGAATGAAGAAACAAGATTTGAATCGCTATCACTTGTCCTGGCTTACTTATTTAGGGCTCAATTAGTCCTCATTGGAGGTAGAAATTGCGAAAGTGTAAATCAGTGTATATTCCGCGACCCGGCTATAACAGATACCTTTTCCGATTTTTATTTGCCATTTAAGCACTGCGCACGGAAAACGAAGTCACCAGGCAAAGCAAACTCGTATAATCCGTCTGGCATATCTTGCTGACGCAAAGGCTATAAGTTTTTTTATACTGCCTTGTAAGTTTTCTTATTAAATCTCAAAATTATATTTTTTAACCTCTGAACTTGGTTCTCTCTGATGTACTGTCGAATGTTCTTATCATACATGCTGTCATAGCCAACTGATTTAGGAGTATAAGTTAGGTAATAATAAAGCATATAAATTGCTCCCAATCTACCTGTTACTGCTCCAGTCACAAAGTATTTCAAAAATCTGGCCGCAGCGAATAGAGGTAGGTACCCCAATGTACGCATACTTGCACCAAATTCATAAAACTTGTGTGTTTCCCCAAGAGGTCTTATATGCTCAAATGGGGCATCGCCTATTACAATATAAGTATAACCACGATGGCTGGCTTCGTACAGAATGGCCGACTCGTAGCCCATTTGCTCTGGATAATAACCATGCCAGATGGTCTTTTCAAAAAACGAATTTCTGATAAATCTTCCTGCTCCGTGTGGCATAACAGATCTATATTTAGAATAGTTCCCTGAAGCGATGGCGACTGATGGATTTGAATCCATATGTGAAATTATTTTTTTCGCATAATCGGGCGGATAAATTGTATCGTCGGTTGCTATCATATGGTAATCAGTTTTTTGCAAACCGCTGTTTCGATTCAGCTTAATAGCAGCATTCCAGTTCTTGACAACCCTACTAATATCATATCCTAAATCAGGGTTAGAGATCACATGGAGAGAAGGCCAATCTTTCTGCATATCGTCTAGTATATCTTTTGTTTTGTCTGTAGATCCATCGTTTATGACTATAACCTGTTCAGGATTGATCGTCTGCTCCTTGATCGAAAATAGGGCCCTCATTATAGTTTCTTGTGAATTTCGACATGTTACTACGGCAAAATAGGTTTCCACTTAGTTGAACTTTAAAACAGATCAAAGTTATTAATATTGTTCTGATTGGTTAACAGAAGAAACAAAGGATAGCATAGCCCTGCATGTGGTCTAAGGCTACATGTTCCAAACTAAAGTCGCAAATTAGAAGAGTATACCTCTTCGCATTATAACAAAGCTTCCCAATATCTCAGGCATTGCCTTCCATTATTGCAGAGCAGCAAAAAAGATTGTTTATCAAATTTTTTGCAGTCTAATTTACTCGGGATATGGTTACTCCTTAAACATGTGTTTCATGCAGATAAAACCTCGAGATATGAGATTGCATCGTATGTGAAAACTTGAAGATACGTGATGGCCGATAAGAATTGGCTCCCAGAAAAAAAGTCTCAAATTTTGAGAAGCTTCCTTAAGCTATGTTGATAAAAGTTTCGATAGCTATAAACGTCTTCTCTTATTTCCAAATGAATGGATGGATGAATGAATGAATTGAATTGCCAAAAAGCCTATGAAATTGAATGTTTAAATTAGAAGAGAATACTTCTTCCCACTATAATAATTATAAAGCTTCAACAATGAAAATAGCACATATAAACAATACCTCTGGCATTGCTTCAGTTATTGCAGAGCAACAACGAAGAGAAGGACACGATGTAGATGTCTTTGTATTTAATGACACGGTATTCAAGCAATTTGGTGGGAGTAAATTGAACTACTGGTCACCTCTGGATAGATGGAAACTCTTTAGAAGATTAAGAGGGTATGATGTATGGCATTATCACTATCCGTATGGCTCCCTTAAGAGAAGTCTGGAAAAGCGAAAGAGTGATAAAATATATCTAAAACACTATCACGGCAACGATCTGAGGGATCGACATGAGGGGGATTTTTGTCTAGTCTCTACGCCGGATCTTTTGAGATATGCCCCAAATGGCAGATGGCTTCCTAGTCCAATTGATCTAATGGAAATTGGGGCCACGAGCGAAGAACTAGTTTCTGCTAACAACAAAGTAAAGCAAGAAAGCACAATTATCAAAGTTGCTCATTATCCTTACTACAAAAATTATTCATCATTCGATTACTACAGCGACGTGCTTTTTAGATTACACGAAGAAAAGAAATGTGAGGTAACCAGTGTTTTGCATCAACCACATTTGCAGGCTCTAAGGATTATGGCTAGCTCGGATATTATAATTGGTAAAATATTACCAGACGTTGGATGGTTTGGAAAATTTGAACTTGAAGGAATGGCTCTTGGTAAACCTGTCATCGCGTATGTTTCAGAGGAGTTGTATGAAAAATATAAGCCTCCGATTTACAGAACCACAAAAGATACATTCAGAAAGGACTTGGAAACACTTATTGAGGATCGTCTTGAAAGGAAACGGCTAACTAGCGAAGGTCCGAAATACGTACGAGCAAATCACTCTGTAGAAGCTGTTGTTAAAACAGTGATGATATGCTACCATTGACAATTTTGTGCTTAAATTTCTCAATCGATTCTAGGAAGTAGTAGTACTAATTCTGCAAACACGATTAGATAATTATAATTAGCTTAGCGACAAATGATATTTTCGCACGCTTGAAAATTCTACATCTCTCACATGAATCCTTGCCTGATTGGAGGATCGAAAAGGCGGCGATATCTGCTTTGAACAATAGCCATGAGGTAGCTTTTGCAGGTATATACCCAAAAGATTACAATAACGATACCTTTTCTGAAATATTTAGCGTGGTTTGGACCGCTAAAGCCAGGTTCGGCATTCCTTTCTATTGGCGTTCTGTGAAAAAGCAGCTTGCAAAAATAATCCGGGAAGCAAGACCTGATATTGTCCATGCACATAATATTTTCTCAGCTAAAATGATCTCGGAATTCGATATCCCTTTTGTATATGATGATCATGAATACTGGCCCATTCAGGCAAGGCTATTGAAGGAGATAGGAAATCTACCCGCGTCAGAAAAGACAGAGGCCGTTCAATCAGTCTTTGATTTGCCGAAAAGAATTAGACGTAATTTTATTAATAATTATGCTGTGAAATTGTGGACAAAATGGGAAAGTGAAGTCGTTTCCTCTCACCCAACAATAACTGTGTCTTCTAAAATTGCAGAGGAGATGAAAACGACAGCTGGTAACACCGGGAAAATCTTTGTGGTTCCGAATTATCCACTTCGAGCCGAAGTAGGCATCTTTACAAAACCACTCCCTCATCCGAGGTTGTCTTGTACTTATGCTGGGGGAGATGCACATAATAAAGAAAAATATCCACACCTCAATAGAGAAGGACTTCCTGAACTATTTGGCAACCATGATATTGGTGACCTCACTATCATCGGGTCGGAAGGCCACTCTTCAGAAAATGTTAGGTACGTGGGATATCTCAAGAGAGATTCTATGTACATGGAAATGTCCAATCATTCCATAGGCTTGGTTCCATTCAAGCAACATTGGTCACATGCGTACCTTAATCCTAACAAGGCCTATGAATATGCCCACGCTGGACTTTATGTTATGTGTACCAGTTCTCTGACGACCATACGGGAAAGCCTGAAAGACAATTGCTCGACATTCGAGGGTTATGAAACGCTAGTGACACAACTAGGGTATTTCAAAAGCAATCCAGATGTTCTATATAACAAACGACTCAGGATATTTGAATTTGCTCAAGCCAATCTGATATGGGAAAAGAATGAGCAAGATATTTTTACAGCGTACCAGATGTGCTGACATGTATTTTTGTTAAGATCGGCGACAATGAAAATGATCATCAGAAAAATTCTAATGGCAAGAGTGAGGATAACTGTGTAGGATAATGAGGAGTCCACAGAATGGATTGCATATTCAGGTTCGAAGCTGATGGTTACATCGTAAGAACATGGTATATAATATCTAAAATGTAATCAAACAAGATCGAGATAATCCTACATATGAGAAAATCTGTACTCAGCATTGTCATTATTGTATTCGTCATTTCAATTACGATAGTAGCAATAATGTCAACCAGACCATTGCTTCTCTTGAAAAACACAACAAAGTTCACTGCTGAATCTAAGGGATTAAGTATTGCACTTATCAAGCCTACGTTTACAGCTGCAGCCTACCATGCGTCATTTTACAAGTTCTACTTCGTCCATTCACGTATACCCCTGCATGCACGAAAGAATATTACATCAGACCTAAATCTGCTCTCAAGTCCAGTAACCAATCTATTGACGGGATCATCCTCAGCATCCACGATTGTTTACTTAACGAACCATATGAGGACAGCTCTTCCTAAATCCAATACTCATGTCTTAACTGACGAAGATGTCGATAATGGTGGTATTTTTTTCGTAAATGGAACCAACAAGTATGACATTCTGATACTTGGACATCAAGAATATGTCACACAACATGAATATGATAATCTAAAACGGTTTGTCGCAAATGGGGGTACAATGATTCTCATGGATGGAAATGTATTCTACGCTGAGGTGAGATACGACAGGAACACTCATACAATAACATTAGTGAAAGGGCACGGTTGGGCTTATAATGGTAAATCGGCATGGAAGAGCGTAAGAGAAAGATGGGCGAATGAAACTTCACTATGGGTAGGTAGCAACTTCTATTGTTTTTCATGCAATGTCACATTTGCCAATAATCCGTTCCAATACAGGCATCACGAGGAGCAGTACTTGACAAATCCTAACGACCTAATTCTGTTGAATTATAACGCATCTGTATCAAAAAATCAACTTATAGCACTAGACCCTCTGATTGCGACGTACGAACTGAACTATCAAAAAGGAAAAGTAATATCGCTAGGTATTTACTCAGACGATATAATAACTAATAGTAAGTTTATTAAATTTTTTAATACCTTGTTGTTGCCCTAACCATAATTTATAATATATAATATGTATCAAGACTGCAAATATCTAAAGATATGGATAACCTCCACTTCCCTGGCTATAAAAACCCATATAGCATTGAGCTATTATATAGTAAGATGTACAACGAAATTTTTGCACGAGCAGTCATAAAAACGGTAGGCACATTATTATTAGTTGCAGCTTTCAGTATGTCATTCTACTTTCAGTCAAGAGAAGCTATGGCGCAAACTCCAGAACAGAGCAATAATAGCAGCAACTCCATTAATTTCTTAACCTATGAGAATTCTATCTTTGGAATAAAAATTCTGTATCCCTCTAATTGGGATAAACAACAGAATACTAGCCGATTCAGCAGTTCTAATGATGTTAATCTTGTTACATTCAGCCCGCCGTTTAAAAACACCTCCGATATCGTGGGCAAGTTAGTCGTACAGGTTGACAATCTATCAGATGTTAAACCTATAACGCTAGCGGAGTATGCTAATGATACCGTTAGTGATTTAAGACAAGATTTTAAGGTTATTGAGTCAAACGCGACCCTTGCGGGTAATCCTGCATACAAAGTCGTATACAGTGGAATAGAAGCGAACGTCGATCTCCAGGCGATGATGGTCATGACGATAAAAGGAGATAGAGCCTATATTGTTAGCTATACCGCAGAACCAGAAAAATACTCATATTATCTGCCGACCATACAAAAAATGATTGATTCTTTTGAAATCTTGAAACGAAAATAACAACCAAGTAACATGCAAAACGCAACTCTAAATGATAATTAGTTTTGGAGGTCTTGTAATGTACTACTTGTAATATTGTTCGGGGCAGACAATAATAGAATTGTGATGGTATGGTCTGTCATCGAAACGACAATCTTGCAATCCTTGTCAATCTAGTTTTCGAATTGAAAATATTCCTTTGTGGCCATTCTACAGCTGAATACGAGAATAAAATCGCAGTCAGTTCTCAGCATAATTTCGCTTTATTTCCCTTTATTTTTTCCATTCTAGTATCGTTTAACAAATAGATATAAAGGAGTCCCAATTGGCACAGGTAGGATCATAATAACGCTTATTCCCATTTGGATCCATAGAAATTAATAGAATGAATTGTAGCAAAATTTTAGATATAGAACACTCTTATCCATAATGTAGTTCATAAATCCACATGAAAATAGTCGTTGTTGTTTTGCTCTCGATGAGCATAATATTGCTACCTGTTATCCTAGAATCGTTTCTACCTGTCAGCATAAACACTGTTCTGCATTTTAGTATCATGCTCAACTCGATCCCGTTACATGATTTGGCTTATGCTCAGAACAGTACGTCGGATCAGGACAGCACAAAGACAGGGACAGGCATCAGCACTGGCAACAAAAATATCACAACAGAAAGCGATCTACCAAATGCTATTAGTGTTCCTGCATCATTGCCGAAATTGCAACAATTTCAAATGGCGAATATGGAAAAACACAAGAAGCCAGTACCTCTACGATTGCTAGCTTTACATTCTCATGTCCACCCAAAAGGGTCAAGGATTGCACTAGTAGTACCAGTATTTACAGGAGCCGCATATAATCACGCCTTTTACATCTTCTACCAGCATTTTGCAGGTGTACACAACGTGACGCACCATCTCTCTCTTTTATCAAGCTTGGTTACCCAATTCAAATCACCACACTCAGTGGCCGTTGAAGCTTCTGCATACGCTATGCGTTATTTGGCCAAACATCTGGCATTGTTGACGCCAAAAAATTATGTCAGCGTCCTGACAGATATCAATGTAGATGGAGGTTCCATCTTTATGGACAACAAAAATACAACTAACAGGTATGATATTCTCATCCTTGGTCATCAAGAGTACGTAACACAGCAAGAATACACTAACATCAAAACATCTGTAGCAAATGGAGGTACAATGATTCTTCTTGACGGCAATGTATTCTACGCTCAAGTAGGTTACGATAGAAGCACCCAAACGATAACACTAATCAATGGTCATCAGTGGGGTTTCAATGGCAAATCAGCATGGAAAAGTATCCCAGAGAGATGGAAGAATGAAACTTCACTATGGGTCGGCAGTACTCCCTGTGCTCTTCGTGCAGAATAACATTTGCCAATAATCCGTTTGCTTACCGTCATCATGAGGAACAGTATATTACTAATCCCAATGACACCATCTTGTTAAATTATAACGCATCGGTCTTGAGCCTGAATCCCAAAACTGTGAAAAATGCTACTTCTGCACACTCGCTTACGGTTGCTGCATATGAGCTGAGTTATAGAAAGGGAACGGTGATCGTATTGGGAATGTACTCGGATGCTATTGTAGACCATCCTAACTTCCTCGTTTTTTTAGATCACTTACTAATGGCAAGGCAGTTCAACCAATAGGTAAATGACGGGATAAAGACGAAGTAGCATGTACTTCTTCTGCATACCACATACTGCTAACAGTAGGAACTCTCTTTGTATCAGTTGGGAGATTATTGATGGTTGCCAATCTTATCCTATAATTCTCTGAGATGTTCATGAGCAGTTCGACCTCAAAGTCTCGTTAAGACAAAGATCAGGAGTCAGTATATCACTCAAACCCTCTTTAAAGAAATTTCTACTTTTATTTATCAAATTTTTTTGTAGCGTGGAATAAACATTGTTTTGTGTCTACCGACTTGAGCCAAGATGCCCTCTTCACTATGGGAATTCGATGAACATTCAATACTTCTGGCATATTTCTATATAATATCTCATATTGGTGAATGAAATTATGTGGTGCTGCCTTACTTGGTGGTTGTTGTTCGTACCAATCAATGTTAACTATGTGTTGGTTTGACATACTAACGACTTTGCGCATAACTTCTTCAATCTCAGATGGCAGTATGTGCATAAGAACTTCAGACGCCAATACCAAATCATATTTCTTTTGAATTTGAAAAGACTGTATGTCAGAAACTAAAAAAGTAAGGTTTTGAACCTGCCCTTTCGCTGGTTTACTCCATTCTTTAGCATTTTCTATTTGATCTGGCGAAAGGTCTATGGCAAGATATTCCATAATATTTGGAAAATTTGATAGCAATAACTTCGTGATACGTCCAAATCCACAACCTAATTCAAGCACAGTCGAAAAAGAAGACGAAGAAACATTCCATTTCAGATAATCAATCAGTATTTTCTCCTGTAGTTCAAAGTTTTTGTTATATCGAAATTCTTTTTTGTATGTCTTTCCATGACTAACCCAATATTCATGAGGAATATATGACATTTAGTAAAGGCCGGATGTTATTCTACTTAAGGGTTCTTAGGCCTTGCGTATAATGCTGGGTATGAGGAAGCCTCAATATGAACAAGTAATTTTTGCTCACTACAAATTTTCCCCTAAATCCATCGTATACCAAGCTTACTAAACATAGTAAACCGTAAGAGCATATTTAGGAACAATGCCAGATTTTGTAGCTTCTATACAATTTTTGGGATGCCTCCTAGAACATCGAAATACATTCAGGATAACCAACACCTTTGCGAACCATCTTAAATCCTGGTTTCGGTAATTTGTTATTAATTTGACATTCCTATAATCATTATTAGATTACACGAGTGTCAGCATCTAAACTAGAGCCAATACTAGACAAGTATGGTTTTAAGGATTCTCTCTTTGGGGTTTGTACTTGGGTAGGAAATACAAAAGACAGTCAGACTTGGGCAATATATAGCAGGATGATGGAATTGACATGGAATCGCACACCATGACGCATGCTCATCACCAAGCCAACTGACTGACCGGATCAAATCAATGTCTTACTAACCACGCGGTTAATGTAACAATTGTTGGATATCCTCTAAACTGAAATGCGATCTATCGTAAACGTACTTAGGGGGCGGTCGTTAGGTTAACGTAAATCTAGATTCACTATCTATTATGTGAAATTATCATTTAGTTTGGTTTTGTTGCGGTTTTGCTACCGGTAACTGGAAAAACGGAAAAGCACCACTACCAAGAGCATAAGGCATTTGTCCGTTCCACCGGTTAATCGATAGCCACTGAAGGTACGCCGGACTCTGTTTTAATTGGACAGTAATTATCTTGATAGCCTGAGATTCGCCATTCGCTTTGGCTACATTCGCCCTTGCTG
>QHBN01000254.1 GCA_003176995.1 Candidatus Nitrosopolaris wilkensis | reverse complement strand
ATTGTGCTACAAGCTACTTCCGATGATCAACTCACTCTGACATCGGAAACGCTAGTCATAACGTTTTCTAGCTGAATAATGCCGACAGGCTACAGACAGACATACGTACAGGCTAACACAGTATTCGTTGCGTTAGCAAAGTCAAGACGTAGGCACGCCTGTAAATAAGTAGAACCGATAAAAGTCAACATACGTAGTTAGAAGAAGTAATCGTCTCTAGACATTAAACCCTTCTTCAGAGAATGCAATATATGTAACTCTATATCATAAAATGTGATCTTTTTTTGGCGAATAACAGCTTTCCGATGAGGGAATGGCATGTAGAACACATGGAAAAGACAATTGTAAAGTTTGTATCAGGATTATCAGAGAACGCATCTAACTGGCAACGAAGACAACATAAGCGATACGGGACAATAACACATTGTTGCAGACAAGTAAACTATGATGTGAAGCATGGCGTAACGAATGAAGAAGTTCTCTCATTTTTACAAAAAATTCGACTTGACTCGTCATATTCCAGTACCCAAAATAATGTAGGCTCTATTGGAAGAGTAGATGAACTCGAGAAACACTATATACCGGTCAACGAAGATGTTACTTCTATTAAGGTCTTTTAGATCAGACAACGCCACACATTTATTTGCGTCTGACTCCAGTCCTATTAAAGATGTAAATTACGGTCATTTATTAAGTAAAATCTTCGTGGTATAATATTTAGATAATTCTATGGCGACCCTCAACTAAGGATAGTACTGTTAGCAGATACGACCGAAACCTAATTTCCATGTGACACCATAAGTAGGTTAGGTATTTCACATTCTTTCATTGACATATTAATTGGAGCTATTTGGTCTGTTTTCTTCTGTGTCTGCAATGCACATATCCACTTCCCTTTTGTCCTAAAACATCCGTGCCCTATTCCTATACTATCAATTAGCCCAATAGCCGCTCCTACTTCACTTTCCATATAGAGTTAAATCAATTGTTTATGAGCCCAACCTAGTACTATTGTGTCAATTTCTATTATATGATGCTATTTTATTGTTTTATCGATTTTGACCGTCTCAATGAACAAGTAAGCAATATACCTTAGAGAATCTATCTGGTCCAATTGGAAGTAATGAAATCACAGATCCACTATTCTACGATAAACAGATAAAACATGGGCTGTAACAATGTAAATAACAATGAATATTGAATCCGATTTACTTCTCGGATGTATAAAGTGTGAACATCAAAAGATTGGTCACGATAGATAGCCACGAGTGACAAGATGAAATGCTTAATTTATAGATGTCAATGTAAGGCCTTTGTTCCTGATAGAAAGTACTATAGATCAACTAAAAGGTAATTCAAAAATTCATGTGCAAAGAACAAGATAAAAGAAATCAGCAGTCTATTCTCTTAACCAATTCGGTAGTTGTAACAGATATTATCCATATTTTCATTCATAAAATTAGAATCGTGCACCATGCGTTTACACGTCTTTCTGATGACAAGATCACGTAGCCAGAAGCCTAGATCGATAGCTATGTTGCAGAACTATTTGAAGATCATGCGCATCTACTGAAAACCCATTTTGTTCCAATTCTACTATTAAGGCAAGACCTGAATATCGTCGCACTTTATTGCTAATAGTCGCTAAAATGTTGGTAATGAATGCAACTGATATATTAGATTGCAGCGCTGACTTTAGTATGGCATTACCTAAGACATGTTCATTTAGAGATAAAGACGTTGATTGTCCATTGCCTCCGTCATATATTGTATCAGTAGGAGATAATAGTGAAGAGTTCATGATTGCTGTGGTCTGCCAAGATCACAGAGACCAAATGGAAAAGCGGTTAAAGGCTATGCAATCAGCAAGAAAAATTCCACAAGGAAAGGCAAAATTCCAGGACATAAAACTGGTTGTTACAGATTGTATCCGTGAAATCGGCGATAACTCTTGCACTCCACCTAAATCGACGTAGGTATTGTCGCCGAGAGTTTATCCTGCTGATTGATCAAATAGATACAGAAAATCCTGTTGCAAACGCCGTTATGATAAAGATGATAATAAATTGTAATATTGGCTCATGGCAAATACTTTAACATAGCGTCTCGTAAGTCTCTGAATCGGAGACAAACGGCGGTCTCGGAGATTAGGAGCAAACGAGAGAAATTGAAACGAAAAAACGAGTTGGGGGTATTCTCAGGATTGAATATAGTGGCACGTTTGGCAGGTATTGTATGTTTCTCCGTCTACATGACTAAAGTGTGTGTTACATGACAGGCAAGTATGATGCATGTCATCGATTCCGTCACCGGCAACAAACCTAAAGCTTTCCAGATGTTGATTCTTACATTTGATACATCGGCAACCGCATAAAGCCATACTAATTTTTAGTCGTTAGAGATTGCCTAATATAAAATATGATTGATACGACCGCATTGGCCTGCAAATATCCGATTTAGTAGTTACTATTGGTTTAAATTAGATTTTCCTGAAATTATGTCTATATTGCATATACCTGCACGAATAGGAGAAAAAGCTCCTAATCTGGCTGTTGCCGAATGGATACAAGGAAGATCTACCAATATCGACAAAGAAATGGGATATGTGGTCCTTGTTGAAGTATTCCAAGTTAATTGTCCAGGCTGTTTCACAAATGGCATTCCGCAAGCAATTGACCTGCATATTAAATATTATCATGACGGTCTAAGGGTATTAGGAGTGGCCACGGCTTTCGAAGACTTTGACAAGAATACATTAGATAACCTCAAGCTTCTGCTAATTTCCGGTGAAGTAATTGGAGAAACAAGGAAGGTTTTAGCAGAGCATGGGCGCTTGCGACCAGGGAATAAGCTAAGTTACAAAATTCCATTCCCGATAGGAATGGACACGTTGTTGAAGTTTGGCCCATTGACTCATGACAAGGTCATGGATTTCATTGAAGCTAATATCTCAGATTTCAGATCCTATATCGAAAAGGAAAGGGAGTCAATGTACGAGCAGGTAAAACAGTATCTAAAGCTAAAACAATTTTCAGCAAGGACTTTTGAGGAGTATGGCCTACGTGGGACACCGTCAGCTATCCTAATTGATAAGAAAGGCATATTGCGACAGACCGCTTTCGGTCCAAATGGCTTTCTTGAAGGCGCAGTTAAGCAGTTGTTAAACGAGTGATTGATAGTATAAGACCATACACGTTTACAAGTTAGGCCGATTATTCCCCTACGACCATCTCTCTTTGTTAGTATCTCTAGCGCTTTTAGCGATCCATGATTTTCCTTTCCTAGAAAATTCGTCATGGTTTGTCAGAATTTGTGTGAAAGATAGCTGCAGCTGACATGAAGTACACTCCTATTACGTACATTACTAATCATCATAATTAAATATGATATTCTTCCAGAAATCGAAGGCTAAATTAGTTTGATGCGGGCTATTGAATAGGCTATCTCCGTAATCAAATACAAAAAAGGAAGAAAGAATAAGTCACAGTCTTCGTTACTGATATCCCAAAATTTCAGGTCAGCTTTGGTGGATTGTTGTTATAAACATTAGATACTATTAATCATTTTTTATGATGATGGATGGTAGATGCCGATGTTGGTATTATTAATGTGCCTGTTCCTGTTACCCCGCTGTTACTTGCGCTGTTGCCATGTTTATGATGGTGGATGCTAGATGTCGGACTAGTGCCTGTTCCCGTTGCACCACTATTGCTTGTGCTACCACCGCCACTGCTATCACTTCCACCTAAGGCTTGATAATAACAATTGTCTACTTTGTTTATAGATGGCGGGTCCTGATGTGTTTTGGATATACAATTATAGAAGTTGTTTGTTTCTTTATCAAGGTTAGAATTCCCGGTATTTACTTGTTCTTGTACCACTGACCCCCAGCCTTTACTTGAAGCCATGGCTGGGGTAGTGAGGGCTGTACTAGTTGTTAAGAGAGATAATGTGACGGCAGCAGATATGAATAACAGAGTTCTATTTGAATACATCGTTATTCTGATAATCAACCTCTTGCTTATAGGATTTGAGAATGCAACTTCGGGTTTCTAAATACTGAATAATTATCTGGTTATTATGTCGAGAATAATTAATTATCTTAATGCTCTTGTCTTTGCTTTATAGTAGCAACAATAACGGACTTTATTATAGGTGGGCTCTACTATGTTTTGTGCGTGACCACAGATAGTTTGTGGTCTGCCTCCCTGGAAACAGACTGATAACCTGACAACCACCAATTCAAATTCCTTGGCTAGAAATACTTCGAAATCCTATAGCTGAGTTCTTGTACCATGAATATTTCTGTATTGGCTTAGTCCCGTATGACGAAATTCCAATTACCTTCTGATACAGTGACCTAAAGTTTCATCCCAATGATAATCATTCAGTAGAAAAAATGTTTAGGTTGTTTTTGATGCAAGATTTTTAAAAACTAATCTTCCTCATGAGCGCGAGAGTTGAGCCTTTTCGATCGAATCTTAACAAAAGTAAACGAGACAAGTATCATCAACGAAGAATCTCGTTTAACTTGACTTAAAAATGATGATTATTTGACTTATTGAGCGTGAAATAGTAACAACAACAAGAAGCATCTGTAGACTATAGTGACTTTGTGCTGCGGAATCGAATGAAAAAGCCTTTGCCACTGACTACTTTGGCGGAGGTAATTTCTCTGTAGACACGGTCCCATTAGGATTGCCTGCATTGTCTGTAATTCTGCTTAATCGTCTACACAGTATTTTGAAGGAATCCAAGAGATCCACCTCAATTATTCCTGGTAGATGCTCAATATTGGGGAAGTAATTGCTTATGATATAAAGGCCTTGTATTCTGACTTCTATTTTAATATCACTACTTTTCAAATCATCAGAGTCTGACCTGTTTATAACCTGTAATGAGTTTGAAAAACGTTTATGTTGATCTTCCATACTTTCCAACATGGATTGAATCTTCAATCATCTGACATAGTTGTGAAATCTTCACAGCTATTTAATTTGCCAATTCTAAACTTTAATCTTTCGTTAAGCTCATCGTGGATGCTGCGTGTTCTCTTTATTTCTTGCCTAACATCGTTGCATGGCTTCCTTTTGAATATGGCCATTGACAAAAGAAACCTTGAAGATCATATATTGTTGATATTCTATAATGGATAAGCTTTTGTTGGAGGATGCGATATGAAGATACAAGAACTGGCTCATGTAAGGGGTTGATTGGAAACCTCAATAGCAGCTGTTGCCAACCAATGCGTTTTCTACCACATGACGCTACGGGGCTAAATCATCTTAGACTGCAATTTAATTTACATGCACTCTTTACATCGCGTGCCTGGAAATGCCATTGAAGATAAATTTAGAATTTAGGTATGCTTTTATGTTTCAAATTGAATATAAGTCCTAGTTGATGATCTAAACCCATAACATACCATGAGGAAGTGCGGGAGCTGGACCGGAACCCTATGATGGTTCTTGGTATTGTGTATTAACTGATAAGAATCATTTATGCCAACATACTTTTCCGTAATGACAATACACCAAGCACTCCAGCAAGAATAGCAGTTGCACCTAGCACAGATAAATCCAGTGCTAGTCCTTCATTAGAACTATAAAAGATCGCCATCTGTAGAGCATGGGTGCCATAGAAGGTAGGGACAAAATGAGAAATTGTCTGAAGCCACGTTGGAAGAAAGGCAGCCACAGTTATACCACCACTAAGGAAAAAAAGATCTATAGACAGAGGGATACCGATGGCTGTAACCCTCTGGAACCGGCGTGAAGCTGCACCTATAGCTACTCCCAGACCCGCGCTAGCTAGTGCTATTAGCAGAACTATCACCAGCGTAGAAAGCCAGGAAATCGTACCTGCAGGTCGCAGATAACCGGAAGCCGCACCTACCACAAGCACGACAGCCGCTATAAGTAGTGTGGTAATCCAGCCTGATAGTAGCTTACCAGCGATAATAGCAGCCTTAGAAATGGGTGCTAGCAGGAGTTCCTTTATTGTAGAATCTTCCCATTCTCTTGCAGTAGCCAGTCCCGCGTTGACGATACCTGCCGTAGTTAATAGAAGTACCAGATTTGGGACCAACTCGAACCTAAGGAGATCTATATCCTGACTTCGCAAATCTGTCTCTTTGGCACGGATTTGGATGGGACTATTGTTTCCATTAATGGCGCTCTGACCAGCATAGAACATTGTAATAGCAGCCGGCAGAGAACGACGTAGGTCGTTGGTAAAATCAAGGTTTAGATTGTTGATATGAATGGTAACTGGGTCTGGTTTTTTAGCATTGTAAGCAGCGTCAAAACTGCTAGGGATTGTTATAACTGCTGCCACCTTGACTTGCTTCAGTGCATCCTCTGCCTTTTGTGGCGCTATAGTTATCATAGCTACCTTAAATGCCCCAGAATCGCTAAGAATGTTAATAAGTTCTTGAGCATGAGGGCCGCTATCTTGTACTACTAGCGCGACTGGGTTGCGTCCTACTGCTTGAGCTCCGAAATACAAGATAACCATAAATGCAATTGCTGGAAGAACAGTGGCGGCAATTGATGTTGGCTGCCGCAACCATACGCTAATGTCCTTTCGTACGATAGCTAGGATCGGAAACAGGCTGTTAATCAATGCACAACTCCTCTTCCTCTACCATTGATAAGTGTAAGAGCACTTATGGCTACTATGACGGCAGCAAACCCTGCTAATATGAATCCATTAATTGCAGGGCTTGTAGAAGTAGTGGTAAAGTTATGAAAGGCATGTTGCAAAATGGCAATGCCGTAGTATACTGGTTGTAATTGAGTTATAGTTGCTGTGACCTGATCGCCCCATATGGCTGGGCCGAAAGCACCACTTATGAAAAAGACTGGAATAGATAGACCTATGCTAAGTGGGATGACAGCTTGGCGACGACGGACTAGAGTACCTATAAGTGATCCCAAGGCAACGAATGTTATCATGAGTAACAAGACGAAAGCAAATAACTCATCCCAATGTTCTGGCCAGACACCAATAAGAAATACAATCACTATTATCATAACAACAACCGAAAGGGAATTGAGTAGAAGAGCACCAAGAATTTTACCAATTTGAATGGCCCAAAGGCTAGCCGGTGCGAGCATCAGTTCCTTTATTGTCCCTTTCTCGTATTCTCTGGCGGCGTTTGAGCCTGCTTGAAGTAGTCCACCGAGCATGACGCTGACAACCATAAGGCTGACAACTAAATATTGGACATAGCCTGTGTCATGAGAATAGGTATCGACTTCATGAGCTCTAATTACTACTTGATTAGGAAAAGCACTGGCATAAAATGAGGTTATTGCCAATGGCACCGCTCTGCGTATATCGTTTGTAAAGTCTACTTCAAGGTTATTGAGAACAACTTGTAACTGTGCCTGTTTGCCTTGACGTAACAATGAGTCAAAGCTACCAGGCACAGTTACGATTGCTACAATCTGGCCTTTTTTCATCAGGTTCTGTGCATCGGCATTTGTAGTTTGTTGGATGATAAAAGAATGAGAGTGCTCCATTGCTGAGAGAAATTGTTGGGCGTATGGACCTTTGTCTTCGAGAACTATAGCGGTCGGAGCTTGACCACCAGTGAGAGCAAATAAAAGAAAGAGCAGAAGGAAGTTAATAGGAATAATAATACTTGTAATCATAAATGCTCGTTCAGTTAAGGAGCTTCGTATATCTTTTATCGCCATTACCCAGATAACAAGGAGGGAACGATATGCCGGGTAAATGTTCAATATGTTCATCTGTTACTCGCCTCTAATCTCTTAAGCCACTCCCAGTCAAACTCAAGAATATTTCTTCCAGATTTGGTTCTCTCTGCGAGATTTTCTTGATGTTTGTCTCCTGGGTTACAAGTGTAATAAGCTGTCCTGTTAAAGAAAGTTCATCTCCGCTCATAGTTACCTTGAGTATTTTGTCCTTTTGAATTACTTCGCTTACACCAGGTAGGATACTAAGCTTTGCAGAAAGCTGTGGCGAAACGGATGATGCTGTTTCTATCTCCATGACGGTATCACCATATCTTCGTTTCAAGTTGATTGGGGTGTCTAAGGCAACTAACTTGCCATGATCGATAATAGCGATTCTATCACATAATGCGTTAGCCTCTTCCAAATAGTTCGTTGTTAGGAGAACAGTCTTGCCTTCCTTCTTCTTGAGATCAAGGATATAGTTCCAAATAGCTCTACGGCTCTGAACATCTACTCCCAATGTTGGCTCATCAAGGTACAGTAGTAAAGGATCATGAAGAAGTGCTCGCGCAAGGGCAAGTCTACGCTTCATACCCCCGGAAAAAGAACTAACACGACTATGACGGCGTTCATATAGCTGTACCAGGTTGAGCATGTCCGTTATCTTCATATCACGCTCAGACCTATGCACACCGTACAGCGTCGCATGGATAGACAAATTTGTCCAGGCATCGAGTTCTTCATACAGGGCAGTTTCCTGCGGCACTGAACCGAGAGCAGCGTATACGACTCTAGTATCGTGTATAATGTTGTGTCCAAGTACTTTTGCCTCACCAGAAGTAGGTTTTGACAATCCACTGATCATGTTGATGATTGTAGTTTTTCCAGATCCATTGGGTCCTAGCAGACCGAAAATCTCCCCACTCCTCACTGTAAGTGATAATCCATCTACAGCTGTAAAGTCTCCAAAACGCTTTGTCAACCTGTTCAGTTCAATTGCTGGGCTAGTATTTTCTGTCTGCTTCATAGAATGTTGTGCCCTAGCGTGTTTGTCTGTCGCAGTAATGCAGGACCAGCTAGACCTAGTTGCATTATAAAGCTAAGGTCATCACGAATTGCTTTGTGTTCTGCTTTCTTACCATCTTCAATACGATATACGTGGATTGCATCGTAGGATGCGCTACGTCCAGTTGGAGAAATAACAAAAAAGTTTCCTGTATGTTCGCAACTTCCATTTACAGAATTTATCTCTTGTACATCATAGTGAAGACCACTAAATGTACTTCGTAGAGACTGGACAGCGTCTATAGATCCATCAGGACTTCTAATCTTTGATCTATATGAGTATGAACACCCTTGAGATGCAAAGTTGACATAATACGGGCTTGTAAGTTTGTTAAAGTTGCTCAAATCTACAGTATTAATGGTTTCGATATCTTGTCGAACTAGCCTTGTGTTTTCTTGTATCGAGTTTGTGGTTCCTTTGTCCATTTTGTCTTCTCCACTCTTCTCTTTTACTGTTTCATTGCAGGCAGTTCGGGAACACTTTCATTGTTAGAATGCATCGTCTTCGATTGTGTCAGTCATGTTATTTATGGTTTAGTGAGCTACCGTTGATATAATGAAATCTCGTGATAAGTATGACATATTTTCAGATATCCTAAAGGAGGCTGGTCGTGGAAAATAAGGGATCAAGAATGACCGAAGTAATTAAGGAAGCATCAATGAATCAAGCAAGCAAAAGAAATGCTCGAAATTCGTCTGCTAGAATCCAAAAGCCAAGAAAATACTTTAAAAACTACTGTAAGAGTTTTTTTATGCAAGATCACGAGAATATGATCCTAAAGGATAGTCAGGACTTTTTGACATATTCTGGTTTTCTAGCTTGCCAAACTCTTTTTGAAGTATAATTTGACGTAATCTATCTAAAATGGGGAGAGATCTAGTCTATGAAGCTCCGTGTATTATAACTAGTTAAACCGATTTCGCATATCTGGCTCACAGTCAAGCTGTGATTAGGTTCAGTCAGTTAGAAAAAATAAGCAAGAACTTTCATGATGCTTAAAATGAAACAAGGGATCAAAAATCCTAACCTCGATCCATTAAAGGATGCAAGAATTACTATCTTACTAATTTCTATATTGTAATAGATAGTATTTAAAATATTTAGCAAGGATTTATGAGTTATTTGAATCAGATTGGTGGGATAAGATGACGCGAGATGCAGAGTATATCATGACATCAAAAAACAGACCGCCTACTACAGCATGGTCGAGGCAGAAGTCTCTCGCGTACATAAAATAAAATATCGTCATGTTCAATCACAAATTTGGATCTGCTTCATCCTTATCTTTACATACTTTTTCGTAGAAATGATCCATGAATTCCGTTAGCATTGAGTGAGTTTCATGATCTTTTGTTCGCATGTAATAGTAAAGTTCTTCTTTACCTGCGTGATGATCTACACCGACAGATTGTGCAAGCTGTAAAGAAAGATATGTAATCAATAGTTTCCGCATTACTATGTCCTTCCCATAATTCACAAGGTCTACATCGAGCTCATATAATCCGTCTTTCATTTGCGAGTTAATATATCGATTTTTTGAATCACGGCTTTTGAATGAGAACGATACACCCATCATTCTTTGTTTCATGTGGATCTTTTCTACCACATCGATAAAGATTTCGTTTAGATTCTGATCTTGAAATAGAATTTCTGAGAGCTGGTCGGAGGCCGCAGCCTCACTGATTTCCATTCTATTAACCAATGTAAATAATATGTGGCATGCTACGCAGCCGCTTTCCTTGACTCTAGTGGGCGTCATGAGTACAGCGTTTATTTCTTGCTCAATTATCTTCTTGGCTACATCATGTCTGTCATTTGTTACCATAAAATCAATCAATATTAAAGAACAGACAGGATATCTAAATACCTAGTTTCAGAAACTATAAGTCACATATTTATAATCTGAAGCGGTACAATGACATATCTGTGACTTGCCTGATCAGGCAATTCTTTGTGTCCTGTTCTGGACCTTCATAACAGCTTAGGAGAATTAATTACTCCCCTGCGTGCGGTAGGTACAAAAAATATTCTGGCTCATTTAAATACAACCTTTTTCATATGCGAACCACATTTGCGGCAGGTTCTTTCACTGACCTTGTTACCACAGGCTAAACAAACATAGATTGGTTTTGTATTGAAGTCCGCACTACCACTGCTACTACTGCCATAGTAACCTCCTCTTTCCAAATTAAACCCTTTTCTTTGAATGTAAAGGATCACCCCTATAAACATGAACACATTTAGCATAAAGCCTATTACGAAACCAAGGAAATACGTCGCCAACATACTTGCTCCCATAATAGCAAAAGCAAACAATAACCCACGTTTAACTAATTTACTGTTCTGCATGCTTGTCCAACGTATATAGCAAGTTATAGAATAAAAATGGTCGCATCATCTGTGAAACCAATGTAAAAGTCTCGGATGATGAATGACCGGCGGAGACACCTCTGATAACAACTGATCGAAACAGGTTATCCGCACAGGAGCACAGGACTTTAATATTATGACTTTTACAAGATACCTTGTTATTTATCCCATTTTCCAATTTTACATCAATAACGAATCTCAAATTTCGAAATACAACAGCGACCTACGGAAGCCAAGTTATACAGGAACTACGATATACAATCGGTTCGTATCGACCGGTGCGGAAGCTGAATCAAGAATTTCCAGAAAGTATCTAGAACCTTTTCCATCTCATTAATTTGAAAATTTTGATATCCTCGTTTTTGACATCAATTTAAGCAGTAATTGCCTTCGACCTGAAAGATATAAGGAGGATTATCATAACAACTGTTGCAGGAAGTGTAATACGTGCCTCGCGTCATTAGTAATGCAATCGCAATTTGAAATCACGATATCATAAGCCAGCACTTCGATTGAAGACTAGTCCAGTGTTTTCTTGAATTTTAAGTTCAGTAGATAAAACTAAGAAATTATTCACGGTAACTGACCTCCTCTGCCTATTGGTAACGTATTCTGGCCTTTATTTAGCCTTGAAGCGGATATAAACATAAAAAAAGTAATTTGTGGAGCAGTCAGCTGCTTACTACTTTACTATTACCTTTCCTACCATCCAGGGATGGACAATGCATAAGTAGTGGTACGTTCCTGCTTTTTGGAATGTGACTGTAAATGTGTCTGAAGAGCCAGGAAAATCCTTATCGTGTCCCTTTGGAAGTATAAAACCTGAGTTGACGTACTTTTCAGTTCCGCTTAGGGTGTAGTTTGCGTTTGGATTCATTGTCTTTGCATTACCTGCTGAAACAATTGCTACTGGATTATATGCTCTTGCGTTCAACGATATTAGAGTATTCATTCCGTTTTTACCAGGCATAATAAGTGGTTGATTATTAGAACCAGGAGGCAAAGGCATGAATTGTGTTGAACTTGAAACACCAAAAGGTCCAACAAACTGTGCCATCGATTTGTTCAAAGACGAAACTAACTGTGTGTGGCTCTCCTACGATTGATGGGTTATACCAACTTACAGTATCCCCTACCTTAATTTGTATTGTGGGGAGAATGTAGTTAATGGGGCAGAAGTATCCCCCCCTCAAGCTTGTACTTTAGCTACGCTCCCCTGTTTTATTTGAAGCAGCGGCATTAGCACTTATTGTTGTGCTTGAAGAATATCCTGCTGCTGCAAGCCCTATTGCTGCAACAACAAAGACGAAACCTAGAGTTATCTTAGGCAATATTCATTATTTAGTCAATAAATATTCTGGTTTATAGGGAATTATTGATTAATAGAAGTCGGTAAGTTATATGCTGCCTCGTTTTACGTAAAGAGAGCTGATGACGAGTAACATATGAAGAACAGGTCAATAAGTGGTAGTTTTAATATGAAATTTATTAAGGAGGATGTTACACAATTCATTATGACTCAAGAAGTCCTTCTTGATCTCCAAGGTGATAACTATGTCTGAATCTCAAGAAATTAGAGAAATTAAGAGAGTATTTGCGGGGCTACAGACATTATACCACACTTCTTTTCCAAAATCAGATCCATCTTTGATTCACGATTTGCTGAGGCGTTTGCAAAAAAATCCCGACATTCCACCGATATATATGGTTGAAGTGTTCACAAAACCAGGCGTAAATCCTGAAGGGGCAAAAAAATATATTTTTGAGAAAACGGGAATGGTTCCTGCAATCTACGAGAATGGAACTCTTTTTGTAACAAATCAGAAATTAACCTTGGAGATGCTTAGAGAAATATCGGATTCTAATGATGTCTTAGAAGTAGCTGGCGAATATACTGGAAACATAACAGCTAGAGGATCTTCCCATGTGCATTCAGATGATTGTCCTCTACGCAATCTTGACTACGCATACTAGGAAAATCGATGTGATATCGAATCTTCGTGGATTTTAATATCAATGCTCCCGGCGAGTTCACAGATGAGAAACCAAAGCTACAACCTAAATGTCTGCCTTCTATCAAATTCTTCGTTGATCATTTTTCTTCTCGGGCAGGGCCTCTGAATGAGGCCTCTTGAGTTTTAATTTGACGGTACCAAAAATTGATGATTGACCACCCCCGGAGACCAGGGTAGGAGAAAAAATGAGATATTAAACTTCATATCGTAGGGTAGAATTATCTGAATTATCCTTTAGTGGAGTAGTAATATTGGCATAGATT
Source organism: Candidatus Nitrosopolaris wilkensis (assembly GCA_003176995.1). Classification (GTDB taxonomy): domain Archaea; phylum Thermoproteota; class Nitrososphaeria; order Nitrososphaerales; family Nitrososphaeraceae; genus Nitrosopolaris; species Nitrosopolaris wilkesensis. The sequence goes on along the minus strand of QHBN01000254.1, from coordinate 7,211 downwards.
TTTGGGCACTCGGACCACCTTATGGCAGCAAAGCAGGTGGTACGTCACCTATTCCACAACAAAAACTGCAAGGTGGATAAAAAGACGATCAGACTGTTATTAGGATTTTGAGTCAACTGAAAGAAAAGGCAATCATCCAAGAGTATGTTAATCGGGTGCGTGCTTCCTCCCGGGTAGGATACACTATCCAATAACGATCAATTTAGTAGCAGAATTACATAAGCACATCATCAAATGAGCCATTTAAGCGGAATTCTCTTTTGATTATAAATTCAGATAGAGCATATTTTGGTTCTTCTATAGACGTTGTATCATTTGTTAAATCATTGATAAATTATGCAGATCAGATAGGTAAGAATGGTGTTTCTGTATTGGCTGATATGGGCTCGTTCTTCCACTATAACAAATTGAAATATTTGATAGACTATGAAACGTCATTGCCACCAAGATCTGATATAAGAGCAAAAGGATTATGTCTATATAATAAAGATGATTTTAACTGGCGGCTTTCTCGCATACAAAAGAAAAAGTTACTCGAACATCATGGCAGAGAATTAATGATAACTACTCCCACAATTAAATGACTAGGTATGTTGACTGATAGATATTAAATTGTATATGTTATCTCGCAAGCTTCAGACAGGCAGTACTAACATACTCAAATCTGTGTTCAGAAAATCTATGAATAACTAAAACAAAGGTCGAATAGAAGAAATACGTAAATGCAGAAGAAGAAGGTGAATTAGATCTACTCATTGTAGCTTGAAGCAAGGTCAAGCAGATTTGGTTGCTGCGAGATCAGGAAGGGAGAAGTGCTTCAGAATGGGCTATGGTGGTTAGCACGACTCTCGAAGATATTGAGAATTCCTGGATCGTACAGCAAGATTTTTGGAGGTTGGAGCACAAAAATGACAGGATTATTCGAGACACAAGGTACATCGAACATGTCCAAATGGGGCACGTGTTATTTTGACCTAGATTGTTTGCACTCACGGGTATGGAAACTGCTTCCACGAAGTAACTAGAGGAAAAACAAGGATTCATTTACAAAGAGAATCTAAACGTTTTCCGTACCGAGTGTGATTTAGTATGAATATTTATGGGTGTATTGTATAACAGAGTGGAGATAGGGCGACAACAATAATGATGCCAGATGAGGGAATGGAAATACAAATGTTCTTTATACCAAAAGCGGGTTTTCACCACAGATGGATTGGCTGCACACATAGATGCACATCCGATGCGCGTGTGCGAACAATATGAAGTCAATTTGTCAGAATGATAATGAAAAACAGAAACAGAAGAATTAGAACATGACGCTACGATTTAGACGGCCTAACGAGAGCCTAAAAACTATCTATCTGAAGCGGTACAAGTTTGACCCCTGGCTCTAAACGCGAGCGAATTTGGTTACGGAACTGAACACATTAGTTCCAGAAAAATTCAGAGCACGAAAGGCGAGAAGACTTGGAAGAAGGAGTGAAGGATGTATAATCTGGTAAGTTTACCCTATATAGTAAGGACGAAGAGCCGTTCGAGTGATAAATATAAACCCTTTTATACTAAATCTGCGATATAATGATTGTAGGTAATAATCTAATCTTTTGTTGATATACGTGCTGTATCTTCACGCATTAGTGTTGTAGGCTCTTTAGTCGATCTATTCACTTAATTCGTAGAATTATCGGGAGAGGTAGTCGGCCATACACAAAAATCCAGTTGCTCATCAACCACGATTTCACGCTAAATGGATTGCTAAGGGCCTACTGCCAGTCAAAAATCAGATCCATACGGAGTAGTAGATTTCTTCAACTCCAGTACTGAGTAATCTTTCAATTCTATAAAGAACCGTTTGCTGTTCTTTTGTACAACGACGTAATTTGATCCAGATCCTACGATGTTACCGCCAACAAACTCCTTCAACTGTACCATATCATGTGTGCCTACATACCCTGTATATATAAAACTTGATCTGATTATGCTAAAGGAGGTAGTTCAACTAAATCTGCATATTTGATTATTTGTTCGAACACACACCTAGACATTTCATTATAGACGAAATTGAAAAGGATGTAAATAACGGGAAACGATTGAACCAGGTTCTGTGGAATGTAAGACGAATTGTTATGCTATTCTATATTTCCATCAACATTGGGAAAGCGGTATTGATATCTTCTTCCAAATTACCGCTCCATTGATCTTCAAAAAAAGTTCTTAATGTTGTAGACCAATTCTGAGGAACATCTTCAATCATTTTAGTCCATTGGACATTGTCTCCACAATAAGCTGCACATACTCCGAATGATTGTCCCCTAACTTTAGACAATTTGACAAGTCCTTTCATTTGTTTTTGTTCCTGTTTATCCTCCAGCTCTAGCCATCCACTGTTTGCCCCAATAGTCTCAAATTCCGATTTCGTAGTTCGTATCATGGGGTTGTCAGTGATAATTTTTTTTGTATTTGTATCTGTCAGTGTTTTTGTCTTTACGTTAATACTTTGCATCTGAATCGATCGAAGAGATAGTCATTAAAGCGTCTATATAGCTATGTATTATATGCATACTCATCTTTTAATAATTATATATCAGTATGGAGGTATCAAACGATGTCAAATACAATAATTTCTGTTGTAATCTTTGTAATAGGTCTTATTATATCTACTAGCATAATCTACATAGTTACGAGACTATTTGGAGATAAGAAAGGAATCAAAACAGCATTTGTTGCTGCTATATTTGGAGCAATAATTTACAGTATAGTAGGTTTTATTCTTGGGAATGGCTTTTTGGCAGCAATAGCTGGTGGGATTGTGTGGTTATTGACTCTAAGAGCTTTATATGATATAGGATGGCTTAGAGCAATACTGAGTGCAATTTTTATTTGGATCGTAGCTATAGTTGTCGGTGTCTTATTGCCTACTACTCCAAGACTATTATAAACTAGAACGATTTGTGTAAAGCAGCTTCAGCGTAGTCTCCGATATGCAAAGACACTCTTCGAACACGAACGAATTAACAAAGTATGATAATGCAGAAAGTCTGATATCCTCTCGTCAACTATTCTCCCCCCAAGTATCATAAGTATTATTTCACAAAGGCCTCGAATATTTTGCTCGTTTCTTACTTTCTACTCCTACGAATAATTTGGTGAGAAATACTCCTGCAAAAAAACCACCAATATGTGCAGTAAATGCTATCGGAATTGAAGCAATAGGACCAAACACAGCAAACATAATTTGCAGTATAAGCCAGTAGTACGCTCTAGTATTTCCAGCAGCAGATGCAATACCTAAAACTACTGAAATTGCTCCTGATGCGCCTATAAGCAGTTCCTGTCCGCTTCCCAAGATGTAAGATGCTATGTAATACTAACTTATATGTGCCATTTAATCATATAATAACTCGCGTGAATGAATAAAACAGCCCTATTAAAGCCCAAAAAAGCCAGGGTTAACTTCCCTACTACTACTATCAACACCAAAGACATTACTCTTGATGATAAAATCAAAAGAAAGATAGACAATGCTACAGAAGGATTACCGTTTCAATGTTTCAAGTACCTTTGGAACAGGGTTTCGCCGGCATCCACTGAGAATGTGTTGACTATATGCGATTACATATCCTCTCTAAAGGCAGAGATTAACCCGTCAGATCGCTATAGGAAGGATACCATAATCTCACTTTGCACTTTTTCAACATTCTTTAAGAACACAAAAGAGTTCAAGGAAATAACAAGAGAAGACCTATTATCTTTTCTTGATAGTTATCGCAAAATTGAAACAGTAGATCCATTACACAAGTGGATTGGAACATATAATCTTTACAGGATACAATTAATGCGGTTCTTCAAATGGTTGTATTCTGCCAATACGGAACAAAAGAAAAGACCAAAGCCTTCAGTGATAGAGAACATCCCTAAATTAAGGCGTAAAGAAAAATCAATCTACAAGCCCAGTGATTTGTGGACTAGTGAAGACGATTCGCTATTTTTGAAATATTGTCCTAGGCCTAGAGATAGATGCTATCATGCTATGTCACGTGATTCAGCGGCAAGGCCTCACGAACTGTTGAAGTTAAGGATAAAAGACGTTGCATTCAAATTTACAAATGATAAAAGGCAACAATATGCAGAAATTCTACTCAACGGAAAAACAGGGACCAGACACATCCCACTTATAGATTCTATACCATACATAAAAGACTGGTTTAATCAACATCCTCAAGGTGGTAATCCAAATGCTATATTGTTCTCTGGGTTTGGCAAAAGTCTTAACAGAGTAATACACATAAGAAGTCTCCACAGGATATATGAAGATTATAGAGACAAATTATTTCCCAGATTTTTGGATAACCCAAATGTGTCACAAGAGGACAAACAGAAAATTAAAGAATTATTGAAAAAGCCTTGGAATCCGTACATACGAAGGCATAGTTCTTTAACATACCACAGTGGCATATTGAAGGAGCATCATTTACGCCAGTTTGCAGGATGGTCAATTAGTTCTCAGATGCCTCAAATCTACCTTCATTACTTTGGGGATGAATCTAGTGAGAGCATCCTAGAGGCACGCGGACTGATCACAAAAGGTAAAGAATCATCAGCAGCAGATGTCCTGAGATCAAAGCAATGTCCTAACTGCAACGAACCAAACAAACCGGACAGTAGGTTCTGTGCAAAATGTAGAATGGTATTAACATATGACGCATACAATGAAACCTTAGAGAAGCAACAAGAAAAGGAATCAGAAGTTAAACGATTGCAAGAGAAGTACGAACAAGATATGAAAGTTATGCGTGAAGAAATGGAAAATAAGTTTCAACAGATACTTACAAGGATAGATACAGGCAAGCTAGCAAATAATAATAAATAAAAATATAATAATACTAATCGCATGCTGTCAATTTACTCACCATCACTATATAGGTTTCACAAACATTGGAATTTCATCCGTGGCGATACAGATAAACTTGGTAAATTTACGAAGCAGTCTTTCAAGAATGTCCAGTAGCTCTTTATCTCCTTTCAGATCAACTGAGTGTTTGTTCTTTGCTCTTGTATTTGTAGGTCTTTCTTGTTCGAGTTGCAGTATAGAATATCTGAGATCATGGATAAGGGTTGAAATCATTCTTTTAACATGTATCTCGTCCTCAGGAGAACTTAGGTAAAGTAAATGAAGTAATGACACAATGACGTCCTTCAAATTATTATTTATAAGATGATTGTGTAAAAAGTAATCGGGATTGTGGTAGAACTCTGCAATGTCCTCCTCTATTGGAGATGCCAGATCCTGTGAAACTCTATGCATAGGCTCAGCTCTGTTCATTTTATCTTGAGAATATCCTGTACTCAGGGTTGAAAGTAGATGTGCTATTTGATCTGTCACAATTTTGGTCAACAAATCTTTTGCAATTTCATTATCTCCAGTATTCGTTATTATAGTCGTAAACCTGCTTATTAATGCGTTAAAAATATTCCTAACAAAAAAATCCCTCATCTTGTATGTACTATACCAAGTCTCATCATATCTGTCAATCTCTTCTTCCGACCATCCTCTAGATCTCAGAATGCTTGGAGAGGGATCCCCATCATCAACCATATCAATGTTTTCTATTCTACAACGTTCAAATTTCACGAATGCTTCATTGTATTCTTTGATTCTATCTACTAAGTGAATGAATTCTCGTCCTAGATCTGTAATCTGCATTACTTTCGCCTGGCTATGTATCTTCTGTCGTTTACGCTCGCGCTTGCTGATTTTATATTCCATAATTAATTGTCCTGCTTCTAAAGTGTTGATTACATTATCGACATGTGATCTGTCCGAACTGGTCTGCCGAATTATCTCATTATAATGCAGATTTTTGTCTAAAAGTGAACCTAAAATCTTAATAGTGGAAGAAACCAATCTGTCTCTATTAACCAATCTGTAATTACTGCTAGTTTATAACATTAATATGTTATCTATGTTGTGATGTCACGTAGACATATACATATTGTCCAACCCTATTGGGTTGGCACAAAAGATAGGAAATCGCTGGCGCTAATTGTTCCAGCACAGGTGGCTAAAGAACAAAACCTCAACGCATCGACTGTATTTGCTTTGGGGGTTAATAGTACAAAGATTGTACTCCAAGTTATCAATCCGGAACCTAAAGATGAAGAAACTGAAGCGATACCTACTGGCGAGAGTTTGCAGGCTTCCAGCCAGCAGGTATCTTCAAGCGGAGCTCAATAGGGTGGTTGTCCACATGAACCCCATAAAACAAGATGTTTCACAAGAATATAAGCAGTGTGTTGGCAGGGGATGCCAAAATGAAGGAAAAATAATCCTAACTATACAGTATCTTAAAAAAGTAGGTTACTTCTGCGAATCTTGCTCCGAAGATCTGTTACGCTTAAGACTTGCTGTTAAACAAGAGGGTGGTCAGTAGATATGCAAGAAGGTATTGAAACTACGGACGAGGAAATTCTATCTCTCTTTCAGCATGCCATAGTTGAGCTTGACAGGATAGAAGACGAATCGAAAATTGAAAAGAAGAAGATCGTTCAGCGGTTCGCAAAAAGTCTCGAAAGAAAAATTCCAACCAATACGGTAGCAATCGAGATTGTGAATCAACTACGAGGCAGAGTGTCAGAGCGTTTTATTCGAGAGTGTCTGGATCAAAAGTACAAGCAAGAACACCGTGTAAACAATGCAAAGAAACAGAAACAGAAGCGTTTAGCGGCGGAACCGCCGCTAAAGCACGATATCGATGTAGAAAGAAAGGAGATCGTAATAAGCACGGCCGGGAATACTTTAAATGAAGAGGAAACACGGCCACCAGAGGCTGGTATTAATTCTGAGAGCCACCTGCAGATAATCAATAGATCACATAGCGATAATAGTAAGATTGGTGAGATTGGTGCGCAAGGGGACGTCGTAGATTTCGAATTCTGTATAGAATGGGAAGCTCTGCTTAATTACCTAAATCAATTGCGCGCTTCTGGTCGTACTGTAGAAGTTTGGTTTAACGGAGAACTAGATAGACGAACAGGGAAGATCATTGCAGCATACACAGGAACATTAGCAGAAAGAAACTGACTACATTTAGAGAAGAGGCGATTCAGATGAATGATTACAACCTAACTGTACCTAACAATCTATCATTACGTTGGATACTATCGCTAAGTCAACAACAGCCGATTCGGTGGCAAAGTGGTAAGAATGCAAC
>QHBN01000253.1 GCA_003176995.1 Candidatus Nitrosopolaris wilkensis | reverse complement strand
AAAGTCAGAGTGTAGAAGCTTCAGCCTTACGGGATAAGAATGTCCCATAACCATGTTTTGTATAAGTGCTGGCTTTAGTGCTTCTACAAGTAATTGGATTTTTTCTTCCTCTTCTTTCCTGATGGCAATACCCACCAGAGATATTCCACCAATACAATCGACCTCAAGTACGACCTCTCCTAGCAGCTTAAGACGATTCAATGCCTTTTCCACAGTTCTGATATCTCTGATAGTTAGATAGCAGACTTTGGAGTATCCAAAGATTGCATGATCAATGAATGTCATAAATCGTTGAATTATACCTTGTGAAACCAATCTCGCAACTCTTGTCTTTATGGCATTTGTACTCATTCCAATCGAAAGGCCAATGCTTGTATAAGACGTTCTGCAATCGCGAATCAGAATACGTAGAATCTCGATGTCTGTATTGTCTAATACGTAATTCTGCATTACCTACTTAGAGGTATTACACACCGTTATAAATACAAAAGTTCCGTTTTGTGCAGTCTGACTTGCACCAGACTTATCTTTTCTAAGAACTAATATACATCATGTCAAACAATATGAAATTCAAAACACAGATAGCACTAGTAATGGTATCGATAGCACCGATCTCGTTTCGACTACTCGAACCATGGAAAGCAGATGGATATGGCGAAAGAAGGTCGCAACGACATCAGCAAGGTCTTCTTGAGGTGATAGAACAATCATGGTAGTCACCATCAGAGACAGTCTTGAAGTATCTGCACCTCTTGATCGAGTATGGGATATTATTGCAGATGTGGACAACGACCCAAAGTACTGGCCTAACATCCATACTGTCGATAATATTAGCAAGGATGGGAATGTGATGGAAAGAGAAGTTACGGTAGGCTTCAGAAAGTCTGAGTCGTCAGACAGTCTTGCTGAATCCCAAAAAATCGGTAGAAATAACAATGACAGAAGGACCGGTGAGAGGTACCAGGGTTGTCACAGTAAGCCCTATAGATGGTGATAACAACAAAACGAAAACAAAGATCGACATCTCATGGAATATCGAGCTATCAGGTATTCCTATTATGGGAAGGAGTACCGTGAAAAATAATCTTGCTAATGACACAAAGGAAGCGTTGAGAAGAATTGCAAAGGTGGTAGAATAATATAAAATATGTATATTGAAAATAACTCCAAAAAGACAAGGATCTCTCAGGTATTAGCAATTGCTGGCATAATATTCCTATCGATAGACACTGCAAACACATTCATTGGACAAGGTGAATACGGGTTTTCATTACCTCTGAATGATCAGCAGAGTGGAATATTGCTTGGCATACCATCGATAATATTGTTCTTTGTGGCATTTGGCTTTGGATTTAGAGACAAGTCAAGATTAACATCTTTACTACTCATAGCAGGTGGTACACTCCTAGCAGTCTCTAAGATAGTAGAACCCACAATGGGTCTGAATTTATTTTTGGCAGTAGCACTCCGTCCTCTCTACATAGGTCTAATCATAATGGGTTTTGTCATAATGGGATTAGGTGTATCTAGAATTCTTCAAGGGGAAAAGCTAAATAAAAACTACAAAAGGTTAGCTGAGGCGGGAAAAAATGCAAGAATGTGATGATGGACTCTGCTGCCTAATAAACAGGAAGGTCATATCCTCTGACTTGCAGGAAGTAGGCCACATTGTAGCTTCTGGTGAAGAGTCATTTATAATTTCGCGAGGGTCTGATAACCACTATAGGATTCCAAAATCAAGAGTAGAGAGATTTCGAGGTAACGATGTCTTAGTAGATTTCCATCTTAATGACTTATTGTTAGTGGAGTTAGCATCCTTAAGCTATATTCTATGAGACTCTTGCATGAGGAATAACAAGGATGAAAAGTATGATAATAAATGATCATCTTGTAGACAAGCATATACATAATATCCCTCTAATGGTCGAGAATCTCTCTAAAGTGTATGTCTCTTCAAAGGCCAAGGTAGTATGTCTTAGAAACGTTATCTTCTCCGTCGTATCGGTAGTAGGTCCATTAGATGACAATATGATGGATGAAAAGTGATAGAGAAATGGAAACAGAAGATGTACTAAGAAAAAATGGAAACAGCCCAATAACGATAACAAATAGTGGTAATAGATCTTCTAATTCTGTAATAAATAAAAAGAAACAAAAAAAGCATTATCATAGAAATCTTAAACAAATTTTCCTACTATCTTTTGACGCCTTAAGAGAAAGAAAAGCAAGGTCTGCACTAACAATATTGATGGTTGTTGTAGGAAGTGGCTTGATGGTTGCTCTAAACGGTATGAGTGCAGGTCAGACCGATTTTATTAACAAGTCGCTAAACAGCTTAGCGCCCAATGTACTTTTTGTCACTCCTGGCCAGAATGGATTCCGCGGACCTACTGGACCATCTACTATTATTTTCAATTCTGAAGTTGTAAATAGAATAAAGTCACTTCCCTATGTTCAAGACGTCGTTCCAGCATATCAAGGACAGCTTCAGCTCAATGCTCAGGGAAATATTTTAAATGCTCAGGTCTTTGCGTATAAACCTGAAAAAATTTAATTGAGTTATCCGTCTTTACAGTTAGTGGATGGTTCTTCAATACAACCAAATAATCCCTCCGCAATATTAGTAGGAGATAGTCTAGCCAATCCTCCAGGCAAAACAACTCCTTTTGTATCTATTGGTCAGACCGTTAAAGCTACATATTCGTCCGTAGATCCTAATACAGGAAAGCTAAAGACACAATCTAGAAGTTTTGTAGTAAGCGGCATTATGCAACCTACTGGAAATAATCAGCTAGACAAAGCAGTCATAATCAATGAACCTACTGGTAATTCTTTATTTCATAAGGCCGGAAAATATGATACAATAGAGGTAGCTGCAATTTCTGGTGATTATGTTAATGCTGTACAACAAGAAATTACTAGTTTGTATGGGAGTAACAATATTGGAGTAATAACTCCCAAAGCTATCCTGGCAGCAAGACAGCAGTTTCAAAGCGGAAGTAGCTCATTTACAATAGATATCGCGTTTATTGCATTACTTGTAGGTGCTATAGGAATCATTACTACTCTCTATACGTCAGTTAATGAAAGAATAACGGAAATTGGAACTATGAAAGCTGTTGGTGCAAAGAATGGATTCATTCTTTCTCTGTTCTTGAGTGAGGCCTTACTCATTGGACTTATAGGATCAACCCTAGGAATATTGATGGGTATTACTGGTGCATATATACTAACATCTGGTTTCGGTGCAAGCACACCAGGAGGAGGACCACCCGGTGCAGCAGCTCCGCATATTACCCCTAACTTTCTTCCGAATGACCTTCTTAATGTGTGGCTTCTTTCACTATTCTTAAGCCTAGTAGCAGGAGTCTATCCTGCTTGGAAGACGTCCCGTCTATCTCCGCTAGAAGCTCTAAGAAGATAGACAAAGGAAAACAAACCATTACCCAAATAATTTAAGGAATATGCCTGATGTTCATACTAACGGTACAAACAATTCTCGCGTCTTCGCTGTTCAACACTTTAGAGATAAAAAGAATGTAAATGTAGACGTTCTTATGAGTATGTATTGTATTTGTTCGTGGGCCGGTAAAAAGGCCTTATAAAATACTGTCTCCAGCTCTAGCGAGCTGATCTGGCAGCAGCTGCGGATTTTGTTTTGGTTGTAATCCTGGGTACTTTCCACCGGCTAGCCCATGTTCCTAATTCTTTAAATATTACTCTTAGTTCTTTTGCTCGAAGTGTTAAACGATATTCAACCTTTGGTGGAATTTCTGGGTAAATCTTTTTAGAAACAAGGCCTTAATGTTCAAGCTCTGATAACCTATCAGCCAAAACAGTACTGCTTATCCCTGTCAATAGTTTTTTAAATTCATTGAATCGTATTACTTCGTTTGTGCAAAAATTCTTTAATATTAACAAAGACCCATCTTCTTCCTAATACCTGCCAAACATTGGCAATTTCACCAGCTGTTTCATCTTCCGTTTCTGTTGCAACAAAGTGCTGATTTACGATCAGGCCTTGAAATAGTGCTAAGTAATATTTAACTACTTTGCTTTACACGCTGTACTAAATAGCTCGATAATAGATTTAGCATAAGGTTTGAGAAAAAAAGAATGGGCATGGTGGTAGGCATTATATGATACGCCTATTGCCACGATTACCTCAATAA
>QHBN01000252.1 GCA_003176995.1 Candidatus Nitrosopolaris wilkensis | reverse complement strand
GTTGGATCTCAAGTGGCGCAAAGAGCAACATCCCAGATAAAGAAATGTGTACTTGAATTAGGTGGAAGTGATCCATTCATAATATGTGAAGATGCAGATGTAGAGAAAGCATCAAATGGTGCAGTCAAAGGTACATTCATTAATTGCGGTCAGAGTTGTATTGCATCAAAACGATTTATCGTATCTAAGAAAATAGCAAACGAGTTTATTGAAAAGTTTGCCCAGAAGACTGAAAAACTAAAAGTTGGTGATCCTCTTTCTGATGATACGGATATGGGTCCTCTTGTCAACGCCGAGGGTTTGAACAAGATCGATTCGATTGTCAAGGACGTGGTTAAAGAAGGTGCTGAAGTGCTCACAGGAGGTGAACGAATTAAAAGTAAGGGTTATTTCTACAAGCCAACCGTTCTCAAAAACGTTTCTCCAAAAATGCGCGTAGCACAAGAAGAAGTCTTTTGGCCCTGTGTGGCACCAGTGATGGTAGCCGATGATGACATGTAGGCTATAAAGCTAGCAAACGATTCTCTGTATGGCCTTGGAGCAAGTATATGGACTCAAGATCTTGAAAAAGCAGAGAAATTGTCAAAAATTGTGCAGTCTGGAATAGTATCTGTGAATAACGTAGTTGCTTCTGATCCCAGAGTTCCGTTTGGAGGTGTCAAGAAAAATGGCTTTGGTAGAGAGTTATCAAGATATGGTATGCTAGAGTTTGTCAATATCAAGTCAGTTAGGTTCTACGACCAGCTTGTTCGACAGCATCATGTGGAATGAGATGATGATAGCAGCCTGAAAACTACAACCATGTCTAATGATGCAATTGAGAATGTCCTAATACTTCAGGGAGGAGGCTCTTTGGGTGCGTGTGGATGTGGAGTCTTCAAGGCATTAGCAAACAATAATATTAAAATGGACGTAGTGGCCGGCACTTCGATTGGTGGGCTGAATGCCACCATAATAGCTGGCAGTAAAGAACAAGCCACTAGAACAATTCTGGTTGGAAGTCGCTGAGGGCAGTACAAGCTTAAATTTTCCTTTTACAGCATGGCCATCTGGCTACGAGGAACCAGCAACAACAACATCTATGGTGCACTCAATGACAACGCATATCTCACAGATCAAATCGTTAATGTCATTCTATGGTTCAACAGTTCACGGAAATAAAAAGGTCTATGTACCAAGATGGAGACCTGAATATTTGTTTACGGATCCAGAATATTTTGCACCTAACAAGTGGACATATCTATTTGATCACTCGCCTCTGATAAAGACTCTGGAAAAGTATGTCGATTATAACAAACTGCAACCGAGTGGAAACACTAAGGCGCATCTGATAATAACTGCCGTTAATGTACTGACTGCAGAACCACTAATATTCGATAGTGCTAAACAACAAATAACTTCAAAGCATATACTAGCAACAACCGGCTATCCAAGGTATTATTTTCAATGGGTGGAAGTAGAAAAAGGAGTATACGCTTGGGATGGCAGCTTGCTAAGCAATACTCCATTGAGGGAGGTCATTGATGCATCACCAGTTAGAGACAAGCGAATTTTTCTAGTAGAAAATTATCCCAAACATTGTGATAGGCTACCAGATAACTTGCTAGAGGTGCAGCATAGGGAAAGAGATATCATGTTTTGTGATAAAACTCTTCATAATATACAAATGTCCAAAGTAATAACCTACTACCTTAAATTTATAGACGAACTTTATCACGCGGTTGAAAATCGCTTTGATTTGGAAAAAAAAGAGGATAAACAAAAGTTTGAAAAAATTAAGGCAAAATATAAGAAAATAGCCGAGGATCATGGAGCAGAAATAAAAGAGGTATATTATATCACTAGGTACGAGCATTTTCCATCACTTTATGAGAATGCGGATTTTTCAGTAGATACGATAAAGAACTCAATAAAGGATGGAGAATCAAGGACCAATGAAATATTAAAAGACGTCAAAATAAAATAAAAAAATATTGATATTGGTTATCTTATCTCGTATACAAGACACCGAAACGACAATGGTGCTGGAAGGGTAACTAAACAGCGGCTATCTTATCGCAGGTTGCGTTTCATTATCCGACAAACTACGTCAGTATAAATATGCTTTCCGCGCAGTGAGTATCTATAGTATATAGGCTCGATCAATAACCGTAATTTGCTAATTAGAACCGATTGCTAAAATTGACTGTAAGTAATATATACAATAAAATGTCTCTAATATATACAATATTTGACGTACAATAGCGGAATTAATCCAGCATTCTCTGGAGATACTAAAAAGACCATCCTAGAGTTATTGCTTGATGGCCCAAAGACTTCAGGAGAAATTGCGGACAAATTACAAATCCAAAAAAGCGCTGTTAGAATTCATTTAGATTCAATGCAGGCTCAAAAAGCAGTAACATCATATTTCAAGATTGTTCGTTTAGGCAGGCCAAGAAAAATATATGAGCTGACTGAAAGTGGCCGTGAACTATTTCCAAGAAGATACGATCTAATTTTGTCGCTCATTGTTAAGAAGATTGAAGAAACAGGAGGACGCGAACAGCTAAATAAGATAATTAAATCTATTGCAGACGATATAGCAGCAGACATCAGAGAAAGAATAGAAAAAAACAATGTTTCTGGTAGCTTCGAAAAATCACTGAAAATGCTAAACTCCGTCTCGAATGAAATGGGATTTGGATCCTCAATTAGCAAAGAAGGTAGTGAAACTTACTCGCTGATAAGCAGAAATTGCATTCTGCACAAGCTTGCGTTGGACCATCAAGATGCTATTTGTCATGGACTTCATGATAGAATAATACAGAAGACGTTAGGTGAAAAAGTAAATGCAGACGTAGAATTAAAAGAGTGTATTGCTTTAGGAAATAATTACAGTAAACACATAATTACAAATAAGAGTGTGGAAAGGAAAGATAAAGCTAGTTCGACGTAGGCTAATATACAAATATGAAAAATTATCTTTGAGTACAGGAAGAGCACAAGTTGTCTATCTATCAATTCATGTCTAGTGTATGTAAGGTGATGGGTATCATTCTATACTCGATGCTTTTTTTTAGGAATGGAGCTCGGTTTCTTGGAAAGGCATTCACTATTGATGAATTAGGGAAGATATTTTTAATAAGTAGTGCAGCAATGACCACTCAAAATGACAGAACCTATCAAACCACCGCTTCCTTTTTTCCAACTATCACGAGCAATACCGTTACAAAACTAAACGAATCGATAATCGCAAAAATGCCACTCGTAAGGAAATCCTGATGAACTACAAGCACAAGGGACAAAGCAATGTTATCTTAACAACACAGGGAGAAAGTACTTTGAAAATATTTGGAGAAGGAAAATTGAGGCAACTCAAATTAAGCTGGAATTATCCAAACAAATGAGTGTGTAACAATTCGATAAAATATTGATGGTCCCTACTCTTCCAGGTACGATACGATATTAGCACTAATTCTTTATACATTAAATGAAACCTATAACTACTAGCAGTATACTGAATGGGAAGTATGATGGTTGCAATTTCTCTTACGATAAGTGCATCAAAGCAGACGTTAGTGAGATATTTAAGGAAACTTGCACCAAAAATGAATCTTATAACAAGCATAGTTTTGATACTTGCGGGGAGCTATTTGATTTACTATAATTTGGTTGTCGGAAAATTATTATCGTGATGTAGCTATGTGTCGATCTTGTATCTTCTATGAGTTCCGTTATTGGCAGTTGATGTTCTGCTTTCATCATACTCTGTCCTACGAGGAATTTCAATAAGTGGAGATGGCGTTGTTAGAATAACCATGCAAAAAAGAGCAGATCCAGAGTCATTGATTCAAATAAAGCAGAAAATTACATTGTTCACTGCTGACCATTACAATTTAAAGATCAAATTAATCAACAGAACATCCGAAACTTATACACGGAGCATCCAAAGATGTATGCCGCCATTTCTAACTTACACCAAGGCGGCAGTAATTATATGGCAATCATTTGCAGTTTTTTGTTAGTGATACGTGTAACAATATATAAGAATAACATGAAATACATATCAAGATGAGCAAAGAAACCGAAAGAGAAGAGATTAAGGATGAAACTCATGAGTTGGAAGACGATGAAAAAGACGAATCAGAAGATGAAGATGTGAATGAAGAAGAATGAAAAGTTTCAATGACAATGTCTCAATCAATCACACGAATGGAGCATCTCTATGTCAACTATGATCCCCGAACTGATGAATGGCATACAAACCCTGACAATTCTATTGACGAACTTAAACGAGCGATTACGCTTTTAGACGAGAGTCTACTCGGATTCGCGGCAGAGAATAATGTTAGTTTAGAGTAAGAGGATGAGCCGCTGTTATTTTTCTGAAAAAGTATAGGCTGAGATCAGATCATATTTGATTAAAGGATTGACATATCGTCAAGCAGCTAAGATTATTCCCGAACACACTCCAATATCTGTTATAACAATACGTCATGTCGCTTGGTCAAGAGATCATCAGATAAGCATCAAATTGCTACTATTGCTTTTAAAACATTACTTCATGTATTGCCCCCACCGTTTGATGCAATGGCAGAAAGTATTTACTAAAGTGTTGAGGGTTATGATAAAGAAAAACTTAGCGAAGTCAAGAAATTTCTGGATGCGGTTAAAACACAGGGTGAAGCTCATTACAACGAGCTTGCATCCAAGCTTAGGAAATCACTCATTATATTATCAATCTAAACCCGCATCTATTATGAAATAAGATCCTACTAGATTTTATGTGCCAGTAACTAGCTTTCCATCTTTTTTTTGCGCTTCCACTTATGAAGAATACATTCGTGCAGGAGATATGTATGGTTCGAAACTGCATGGCGATGACCAAGTTAGATTCCAACGCATTTCTGATGCCCAAATACGGAAGACATATCTTTTATCAAAAGGAATGATTCATATAGTTTCATATAAGGCATCAGATGAATACTTGAGTCTTGTATAAAATCATTACTGGTCTTCTTCACATGCGATTATCAGAGATCAGGAATCATTACTTATCTCTCTGAATCAAATAACAAGATGTTTTCAGAATATTTAATGACAACTGAATTTGAACTTCTGGTAATTTTGGTTCTTCTGAGGCCACTCATATATCTTCCAAATTTTCAGGATTAACAGTCGAGGCTAAGGTGTTAGGTATTAGGTATTAGGAAAAACTTTAAAGGATCGCCATATTTTATTATGAATGAGTCCTTTTTTAGGAGCGATATCGTTGCGGGGACCACTGGCCCCAATATGTACATGGGTTCATATACTTGAGTTCGGTAATATACGATATAATAGGGCCGGAAGATGAGGTTTAAAGTAGACTAGTCTAGTATATCTAACTTACTTCCTATGTACTATTTAGCATAACCATAAGGTTCGGACATAATCTATCATGCGTGATTTGATTTCATTATTTTTTTAGCATCATTTAGATATATAGTAAGTTTACACATTGTCGGAGACATATAAAGAATTGTCCAAAAATCTAGTTGCTATGGACGGCTCAGAATTATCAATGAACGCGGCAGATTATGCTATCGCAATCGCTAAGAGAGGAGGAGACAACACTCAAATAATTGCATTACATGTAATACATTCACAAATCAAATACCTCCATTCAGCGTTGATAGCACCTACTGTAAGAGAGACAGTCATTGAGGCTGCAAAACAAGAAGCTCAAAAATGGCTATCTAAAATTAGACAAAAAGCTGATGAGAATAGTGTGAAATTAAAAACAGAATTTATTGTTGATCCAACATCAATAGTAGAAGCAGTAGTAAATTATGCTGAACATGAGGGTGTTGATTTAATAGTAATAGGCTCAAGAGGATTATCAGGCTTTAAGAAATTATTGCTGGGAAGTACCGCCTCGGGCGTAGTAACTTATGCCCATTGTCCTGTATTAGTTGTAAAATGAACAGAAATATACCAGCTAACTTAATTTGTCATTATCGTATAATTATTTGGAATGTAGTGACCGGATATGTCAGCAACAGAGATAAACATAAAGAATATCCTATTACCAATAGGTGGCGCTGTTGGTACCAATTTTGTCTCGAAGAAGATTGGTCAGTTTGCAATTCTTTATTATTAGTTATCTGCCTTACATACACATTTCCCATGTCTAAATTCTATGTCGTTTTCGGGATCAAAGCGTTTGGGAGGCACTATTTCTATAGTCTCAGCTTTACCGAAATTTTACATTTAAGCCGAGCCTGAGTCATTTCTTAGTCCTCAACAATAAAATGGTTCTTTATCATCTCATAAGGTAAATACATTTTACCATGATGTTTGTCTATAATATGTTGTGATAATTTGATTATCTGATCCCCTGAAGTAAATTCCATATTACACCTTCTGCAGATAAACCTGGTCATTGCATTCTATTCTGACTCCATATTTCTGATCATCGAAGTTCATTGATCCCAAGACTGTCATAACGTGAAATTCATTAAACTTTGTTACACCTAATTTCTGTTTTCTTTCTGTATTTATCCTTTCCAGGATAATTTAGTTTGTAGCTCAATTCT
>QHBN01000251.1 GCA_003176995.1 Candidatus Nitrosopolaris wilkensis | reverse complement strand
CCTTTTGCGGTTCTCCAGAATTGCCGCTAATACTACCGCTACTATTACCGCTTCTACTACCCATTATCATATCTACCATTGAATTCTCACGATTATGGTGGCCTTGATCGGTGTCCTTTTTTTCTACCTTCAACGAGTCCTTTTTATCAGTATCTTCTTCCACGGATTGCAAATTGACGTAATCAACCTTTATAGGTTAACTTAGCTTCTTGAGAATAGTAACTAATTATGCTGTATGAGAAGACTAAAAGTGGTTCGGTCATGATGTAAACAAGTAACACAGACAAATAATTTGGAATTAACTGATTGATCATGACCTTATTATTTTCGGGAAAACTTTTCGCTAATAATTTATCGTCATTTATTATTAATCCAGTGTCGCATCGTATTCAGCCGGTCAATGGCCTTATATTTGATTGTGATTGTCTCCAAGAGAAGGCCTGGATTCAGCTGAGAAATTCTCGCCTTTTTAACACATGCAGAGGATATCTAACCGACTTGTGATAACTGATAATAATATAACCGATCCAAACCTCACCGACTTCCCATATTCTACGTTTGTAATTCACTGTCAAAAATCTGCAACTTATGTCACTCTCGGGTTCAAGTCTAGAGTAGTAATTATTGGTTATTAAGGAGTTAATAAACCCGTATTCTAGTCGACATTATTAGTATCAAAGCTTGATTCCTTGATTTTGAAAAATAACTGTTTCTTGAGGCCTTGCAGGATGAGATATTATGTGAACAGAAAGATCATTTTCGTTAAGCATTTCTACATATAATTTAACAACACTTTTCCCCCTTAAAAGTCGGTTGCTGGATGGTGACTGAATCCAGTCTTTACTTTTTTTGTAACGAATCATGCTTGTAGCAAGAATTGGAACCTGCAAAGTTACCCCGTGCTTCACGAGTAACATGAGGAATATCGATAGTAAATGGTTTACGTTACTGAGTCCAAATCCAGACTCGATATTGATTGTTTTATAATATAAGTTGTAGAAAGAATTCACAGAATCAAAAATGACAATACAAGATTCAGCCATTGAATTTATGACGGCATTTAAAAGTGATTCAAAGTTGCCCTCGGTAGGAAGGTAAATAGTGATGCTCTTGCGAATATCCTCTATTATTAGGGGAGTAGCAACGCGTGTTGCTGTTGTAGCCGCTGCCGTTACTATAGCCAACTCCTTTAATAACAATCCGGCCTTCACATATGCACTGAACGTCGTATCCAAGTCTATATAACATACTTTTTTTTTAAAAGTGTAAGGGGGCCGCTGTTGCTCCTGCTGCTGCACTCTGCCAAGGCAACATCGTGACGCAAGCATAGCAGTAAAACAAAGTTTCGCATAGGGGTCGTTAAATATAAGTGCATTCAAACCCGCGATGCTGAGGATATCGTTATAGATACCGTCCACGGTTGTATATTATGGTGAGCGGAGGTAGGATATATAATGGATTATGAAGCGTTGCGTGGAGATGGCGGCACAGATAAAATCGATCCCTATGACATTATTGAATCAGACTCTATTCGCAGAGATTTCCCAGTCACACACAAGAAGGTTTACATGAATAACGGAGCGATCGCTCCTACGCCACTCTCCACGATCAAATCAATTACTGATTTTCTTGTGAAATCCTCTGAGGGGGGACCCGGTTCCACTTGTATTTCCGAATATATAACTTCCTTGATGCAGGAGCTTCGTACGAGAATTACACATCTGATAAATTGCGAACCTGAAGATGTAATATTTACACAAAGTACGACGGAGGGCCTCAATTACGTTTCCAGCGGTATAAACTGGAGTAGAAAAACAAATGACAGTATTATTGTAAGAGGAGGTGCTCATGAACACTATGCAAACTATCTCCCCTGGCTACAAGTATCAAAAAGAAAGGGTATAAAACTACACGAGCTGAAGATTGACGAAAATGGATATTTTGAATTGGAGGAGCTAGAGGCTCTTCTCAAAAAGAAGACTAACAACGGAAATCAGAATAATAAAAGTAATAGGGGTAGCACAACTTTGATTACGTTGAGCCATGCACTTTATAATAGTGGCTCGATAATGCCAGTTACTAATGTTGGTAAAATTGCTAGGGAAAACCAGGCCCTGTTTTGTATAGACGCTGCCCAGACAGTAGGTTCGATTTGCGTAGATGTAAAGAAAATCGGCTGCGACTTTATGGCATTTCCGGCATTCAAATGGATTTGTGGCCCTGTCGGCATGGGAATATTCTATTGCAGTAAGAAAGCTGCAGAATTTTTGGTCCCTCATTTCATCGGAGGAGAATCTGCTACACTTTCAGTAGATGAAAAACAGAAGCAAAAGAAAGTAATCACCTACGCAGATGGTCCGGAGAGATTTCAAGCTGGCTTTCGTAACTATGGCGGCGTTGCAGGAATGGAGTCCTCAGTTCGTTATATTTTACGCTTAGGTATAGAAAATATTCGTAAGAAAAATTTAAAGATAGCCAATGTTCTGCGAGATGAACTCGCTAAAATTCCTAATATAAAAATTCATGGGCCTGACGATGAAAACTTGAGGACATCTATTGTCTCGTTTTCTCCGGTTTCATCCTCCTACTCAATAGTAGATTCCGGAACCATTGTAAATAAACTTGAACAAAACGAGATAATATTTGCTGAAAGAGATATGGGAGGTGGAATGAAGGCGGTGAGGGCAGCGCCACACTTTTTCAATACAGAGGAAGAAGCAGTGCGCGCAGTCCGTTATATAAAAGACATTCTAAAGTGATCAGTATAGTGTGTCTTTCGTGCTTGTGAAGGCTTTATGCTTATCTTTGTGTAGTCGGTGTTAGTGATTACTTGTTATGATAGTCGATGTCAGAGATCCAGCTGCTGTCTCTTGCCTTTTTCTCCTTGACCCTCGATGACTATCATGGTCAAAGTCGACCTTACTTTATCAATTCTTCTTACATGCCACGTAATAGTTTCTCGCAGTTTGTCCATTGTTTCTGATTTGATCTTTAGTATAATATCATAAACCCCGTACACCCCGCTGACTTCAATAATCTCTGTCAATTTTTTTAACTCTTTTAAGATTTCTTCCTCAGAACCAAGATCACAGTTAATTAAGACATACGCTGTTGGCATCCCATATAATATTTTCACGGCAGTTATTAAACTCTTTTCAATCCCTGCCTAAAAATTTGGTAATTTTCTAAAGAAATATGACGGCTTGTACTACGTGACCAATTGCTTCAAACCGGTCATAATCAACCAGGTCTGTTTTTGCCTTCCTTTTGTTTGTTCGGAGCCATAAAAACTCTCCCTCTATACTATATACAAAACGACACTACAAGCCTATCCCACATGCTTTGGTTATTGTAAGCAAATTATAGACATTCTGGAGATCTGATTAATACTTGTGTTGTCATTAATATAACATACGATTATGAAGGTCGTCGATCTTACTCATGAAATTTCCCCGGGCATCAGGGTTTTTCCTGGATCTCCGCAACCTGCCTTTATTAGGTGGTCGAAATTCGATACCCATGGCTATGATTCGGAAGTGATGTTTTTGAGTACCCATACTGGAACTCACATGGACGCTCCTTGTCATTTTACTCTTAACGGTAAAAGTATAGATCAGATTGATGTCAATAGATTTATTTGCAAGGATGCACTACTACTGAGGATTGAGAAAGAAACAAACGAACTGATTACTCTCCGCGATATCATGAATTGCGGGGTTAACATCGAAAAGAATGATAGCATAATATTCGATACAGGGTGGGAAAAGCATTACGATAAAAAGGAGAATCAAAAAACTGAAGAGTATGTTATGGCCAACCCGGGTCTTGGAGCAGATGCGGCACAGTTCCTTGTCGAGAGCAAGGTAAATGCCGTTGCAATAGATAGTCCGAGTATCGATGCCGGTTCAGATCATAATTTTATATCTCATAAAATTTTGTTGTCTAATAATGTTTTAGTAATAGAGAACCTTTGTAATTTGGAGAAATTGAGTAGTGGGCAACGGTTTACTTTTATAGTTACCCCCCTTAAACTAGTCCATGCAACAGGATCACCTATACGTGCAATTGGGATCGTCGAATGAAATACATGTAATGGATAGAATCAGGTAGGTACGTTTCAGTTAGTATTGAGAATTTGGATATAGATTATTGTACATCGAAATCCATTTCTATAGCAAATATTTCTGATACTAGCAATGTCTGTGGCTAAACACATCATATATTAGATGATCATCAGTGAAGAACACGAAAAGTGCCTACAGTAGAAAGATGGGACACAATTTGGGAGAAAAGATTCGTCCTAATCTTGAAACTATTGCAAAAAAAGGTGATGAGAAAAAGAGCGCGTATGCTGAATCCAGATCCGCTCTCGAAATACCAGCAGCTTTCAAAACTGCATCATGCTCCATGTTGTTTGCATGATCCTGTCCTGAATAAATCTCCTCAACTGCTCTTTACTCCTGACAGAATTTGCAACTGCAAAACAATACGTTGTCATAATTTATTTATCAAGTAAAATATCCAATCTGAATGCCTGTAAAGTCAATTGAGACACAAGGTTCATCTCCAACTATCTATGCGTCAAGTCCAGGTTGCACTACATCACCATCGTTATGACCACACACTCACTCTGATTTTTCAGAAAATCATATACTAAGAATGCGGAGCCAGCTCCACCCTGGTTCAGTTTAGAGTATTCATTTTTTCTGAACCAATCTTAGTAGACCTAGTCCCATTATGACATAACCCACTATTACTACAGCTAAGAACGAACTTTGGATGGCTGTCAATCCCCCCTTAGCTATTGCTACTGCTCCCAAAACCGACGTCCCAGTAACCGCACCACCTGCTATAAGCAAAATGGTTGTTACCTTTGACTTTTCTCTAATCCCAATCCCAAAAGAAAGGGAGAACAAAATTATTGATGATGCGCCAAATATCATTCCACGCTGAACTGCATTCATTGGCAATAAGCCTTGTTTCCCTTGTCCTACAGCTGCGTCAGTAATGTATGTCAGTACTAAGGCCATCGCAACGATTGCTAGTGCTTCAGAAATTTTCCGTCTTCGAACATTTTCTTGACTGTACATTGTTATTGTTATAATATCTTATGTAATTCCCTTATTTATCGCAGCATGCATCTGCCAATTATAATGACTGACATAACTTCGTGTTAGTGTGCGTCCTCGTGAATCATGGGTCTTGCGAGTCTCCTGCTGTTTGGCCTCCCTTACTCTCAGAGCTCATGTTTCTGGTCAGCACGTGGTTCATATGGGTCTCACGCCTGACATAGCCTGCTTTTTCTAATCGACTCACGAAGGCAGTGATGGAGCCAGTAGTAAGGACGTAGCATATTCCAGCATCTCGTCACCAAAACAGTCACAACATACAAAATAATCAATTCTGCCTCCCTAGATTCTTGAAGAGAGGGAGTGAATTTTATCTCAGAATTGCCAATGATTTTTTTAATTTAGTACGATGGTGTGTGCGCGTTCTAGCAGCTCTCTATTTTCGGTCGGCTTTGCGATGAAATATCTATCTCATTGCAAGAGAGAGAGACACTTCCCTTTTAAATGCTTGATACTCTTGGAATTCGCTAAGAGCTGTCAGAAAACAGACTTTAACTTTATTGTCAATCTTTTTAATTTCTAGATATAATTCAAAGCCATTCATCTTTGGCATTTTAATATCGAGAATCAACAGAAAATACGCACTAGAGATGAAATTCTTCAAGGCGAAAAGACTCGACTTTAAATCCACTTCCTTCTAAAGGAACTTCCCTCTAAGGCTAAATTAATATCAGGCACATCATCTACTATCAAGATTCTTCTTCTCATCATTAGAAGACGTTCCTGCTATCGCTCGGGTATGAAGATCAACTTCGGATTTGTTGTACGTTAGTCGGGTAATTAGTAGGCTGAACGCAAAGGTAGCGCCTTTACCACCATTATGAAACTCTAACAGAATTATATTATTGCTACGACCATCTAGTATTAGATAATTGAAATCGTTGTTGTAGTTGTTATTCTAACTTTACTGTGTCTCTAGTTGCTCATTCACTCAATTACTCACTCACCTTTATGAGATATCCAAGAGGGCTTCATCCAGTAATCTCTCATCATTTTTGCAACATTTTCAGAAAAATCTTTGTATATGCCAATCCAGCTACTCATATTGCTCTGCCACAATGCCATACTACTCATAAATGGGTTATCACCGTTCAATCTTTTCTCATAATAGGAACTCCCTTCTCTTGACCCTGCTAATATTGTCGTTTCCTCCTGCATAATGGTAATCGGGTTCACAGATTGAATATATTCGTTAATATTTGAAAGTTGCAAACTTATATCCTCGGCCCTCACTGATTCCTTTTTTTGAACACTTGAGATTGCCTTCTTCAAATCGTCCTCGTTTATACTTGCTGAATCTTTCATTTCTGACATAGCATGAAAGCTTGACGAATCGAAAACTTCAGGAAGGAATTCATTTCTAACTGCTGCAGTTGTCGTAGTTGATTGTTCACCTTTCAACGATGAATGATCCTGTTTCTCCTCGGCCAATACATTCTTGGTCTTTTCCTTTGTATCGAGAGTCTTATTACTCTGATTGTCTTTCTTATTGTTCCTATAATCTTTAGTTGCTGGTCTGATCGGTTTGTTGGGCCCTCTTCTTTTCCTTTCTGTCAAACTCGTATCCAGCAGGAAACCTAGCAGATATATAAGTTATTCATTAATACTAATTTATATCGCTCCGCCTAACAGGTTGGCTGATGGTAAGTATTGTAATACCATATTTTTTGAAAGGACGATTGAGAATGTAGCAGAGGTGTTAAGTCCAAGGTATTTTAGATATCTATCTAATAGCTAGATATCTTATCTAAAATATCAAAAAATAACCCCCTGACTATAGCAAATTACATCACATATACGAATAGAGAGTAACCCATCACATTGTTACAAAGAGGACACTACTAGGCTATTATATCTACGGAATTATTACTTTATTGCTCCTACTGTTGATTGCGACAGCAGTTTCTATCCATTTGTAAAAATCGTTATAACTATTATTCGGATTTATCCTGTCTATTTTTCCGATATGAGAAACAGACGTAGCTACTTGAACGACTTGAAAAGCAGACATTCAAATGTAATCGGTTAAGATGACCTCGAATCCAAATTTTTTGCTTCTAAAAGTATCACACGTCTGCCAACAAGTGTTCCTCTATGGCTATGAATTCTAAACCGATTTTATCTGGTTCATCCATAGAGTCTTCGTTCATCAACCCTGCTTTTGGTTTGAACCTACCTATTCTATTTTCTTACATTATGTGGCTAGACTTGATCTTTTACTTCCGTTCCTAGCCTTTTAACCATTTAAGAATCATTTTCTTCTGTGGCTCGGTTTTTTGTCGAAAAATAATCAACAAAGTCTTTGGAAATCTTGGCTACCTCAGCAAGATGAGCTCGATTGGTTTCGACCTCCTCTTGACTGATCCAGATGATATTTCCATCAAGATCGATCTCTAATCTTCTTGATCTCTCAAGATATCTGAGAATTGCGTTTATCTTCACAAGGTTCAAAGTTGGTTGGAGTAATTTTTGCAAATTTCTGACCTTTGGGTATCCCGATACCTTCTTGATACCGTTTAGAAAAAAGTTTATGTCATCTTCAGTAATCTCGTTTATAGGTCTTACTTTCTTCTTTTTTGTAAATTTGTTGGATTTGATAATTTATTATTATATCAATGCCATTTAAAAAATTATGCAACAAGAAAAACAAAGAATACACTCAGTATTTAGTTAGAGTGGCTGGCGAAGTCTGGAGACTGACATATAGTCAATCCGATCTATTTGCGATACTAATATAGTCTCTTCTAACTTTCCAATGCTGCACGTAATATCATTCCTCCATCAAACGGAAATGCACCTTGCGATCGCTTCTAGAGGGCTCTTCAATCACATATATCAATAAATTACACTACATAGGTACTTTACAAACAGACTAAGAGAAATGTTACGAGGGAGTAAAATAACAACCTCGGTGGGATCAAGAACGCGAATTGAGCTGTCCTGACCTCGAATACAAACTGATAGTATCCAAACACATCTATCCGGATTCATTTTCGAAAGAACTTCGGCGCAGAATTCTATCCCAAGAGATTGCTAGTAGGATCATTATGTCTGGATCCTGGTAAGATATGCGGAATATGGTAAGCGCAATTAATATCAATTTTGTAGAAATAATACTTGGCAAATTATATGCCCTTTGGATTAGAGAATTCAAAGTATTTCTAAGAGAGCGTAGTAGGTTAGTAGCATCCATCTTCACTCCACTGCTCTGGCTATTTGTTATTGGTTCTGGTTTTGGTTCCGCCGTACATTCTTCAACTGGAGTAGACTATCAAACGTTCATATTCCCTGGTATAATCAGCATGTCTATAATATTTTCATCTGTATTTTTCGGGTCATATATAATCTGGGACAGAAAGTTTGATTTTCTTAAAAGTGTCATGGTAGCTCCGGTCGGCAGAAATACTATTTTTGTAGGAAAGACACTAGGCGGCATGACTACTTCTCTAGTAGAAGTAGTAATACTTTTGACCGTAGGCGCAGCTATCGGAATTCACTTTACTGCACTTTCTTTAGTCCAGACTATTGCAATTGTACTGCTTCTTTCATTTTCGCTAACCTCATTAGGTCTTATTATTGGTAGCTATATAGAAGCCTAGAGGGTTTTCAGTTAATAGTGAGCTTTGTCGTATTTCCACTTTTCTTTTTAAGTGGAGCTCTTTTTCCATTAAGAAATCTCCCTGGATGGCTCTCTGTTTTGACTAAAATAGACCCTGCCACCTACGCTGTGGATGCGCTTAGAAATGCCATATTAGGAATTCAAAATTATTCGTTCACAACAGATATTGGTATCTTGGTCGCCTTTACGATGGGGCTTGGAGTGTTTGGAGGATATTCCTTTGGAAGAATGAAGGCCGTTTAAGTAATGTGCCAACGACAAAAGTTCTCCTATATATGGATATCCTATGTAATAAGACTACACATTCAATTATGTATAATGTAATGCCAAAGGTGATGGATGATTTGTATCAAGCACTCGGCTGATCGAGATCATATAATACGTCCATAAGTTCGGGTCATAGCAAGTGAACAATGACTTTGTAGAAGCATTTGACGCGGTGGCGAAGGAGGTGAAGGAGATACGATATCAAGATGTTCAGCACGTATGTTAATTAGCAGCTTACCGAAAATTGGCTGAACGTGTTATTCTATCGAAGAGGGTATACTCGCTCTTGCCAACAACCCAAACAATAATCACCATTTTCTTGAAATATCTCTGCTGCCATATTTTTACACTGATTACATAAAGTAGTATTGTCATTCCTGTTTGCAATCATAATATTCTGTCAATTAACTAAGTAGCTATAAAAGTTCAGATTAGGAATGTTTTGACCTATTGCTACGCATAGTTGACCAGTGCTGTGAAATCCTATCGATCTCAATAGTATCCAAAACATGGCAGACATTTTGTCTACCTCCAAATTCCTGAATATATCATTTGCAACTAGAGATTTACTGCTAGGTTACATGTTATGCATCACACTGACTCTATTATCTAACGAATGGTTGAAAATGTTGAACTACAAATGTATTAGATCATAATTCGGCTAAACTTCGCTAATCTGATCAAAAAAGGAATATCTTAAATTATTTTCTCTTAACTTTGCTTTTGTCTCACCTTCTTGATTCTTTTTTTTAGCTTTTATCCTCGGGAATGGTTAGAGATGTGAATCTGCAATATTCAAGGCTAAAATAAAAAAAAGTTCATTAGTTGTCAATGGGTAGGTCATTATTATCCTTGAGCATATTTCCAAAAGGAAGACATTGAAGAAGCTAACCCGGTGTAAAACTATGAGGTAACTCAGACTGCGAAGTGCAGTCGCTGACACTTCTCGGCGACTAATATCTATTATTTTATCTTATTGGAAGAAAAAGTATTCCCTGGTGAGCTTCTGTCCGTAAGCATAGCAATTTTAGAGTTCATAATCACGTTATTATGAACATTGTTATTAGAAGAACCAGGTGTAGCATCAATTCCATTTACACTATTTGAAATGGTGTTATTATAGACTTGATTGTTATGAGACTGAGAAATATGTATCCCATTAATTTCATTGTAGATGAAGTTATTTCTGACAATAGAGTTATATGTATTTCTACTAAGCATTATGCCAGACTTCTCATTATGATATGTTCTATTGTTGTCAAATAAAATATTGGAGCAATTTACTGAGCATATTATTCCTTCTTGACCATTATCGTGTGCCAGATTATTTCGGATAATTATACCATGGCTTCCTGTGTGTGGATCGAATCCGTAATTGAGATTGTGGTGACTTTGATTCTTTTCTATTATCATATTGCCTACCCCACTAAGATATGGACCATACCACAGATTGTGAATATTATTACCTCTTAGTATGCTACCGTCACCTGCATAGTAGTTAAGACCCCCAGCACCAAGACCAGCAAAGGAAGTGTCGAATCCAAGATATGCAATCTCAGAATTCACAATGTTTGTAGTACCAGTAGCTCCAGGTTCTATTCTGAGATATGGCCTAGGGATTGTTGCATTAAATGTCGTTATTGTGACATAGCTATTAGTCAATGGATTCCACGATGTGATTTTTACCGAATCAATATTCAAGCTGCCAAATACATGTATGGAATTTACATTGTTACTACCAGAGGTGGCTCCCCTTCGATTATTGTGGATCCCAGCGGAAGAAGATGAGATTATCTTTAGCCACTTGGTATCTGTAGAATTAATATGGAATTTAGAACCTTTGTCAATTATAAGATTTGCATTCAACAACCACGATGCACTATCTATAGCTTGTTTGGCCAGCACGTTGCTGTCATGGAGTTTGTTATTGATGTCTGTAAGGCTAGCTGAACTACAACTTATCATTATACTCCTGGTGGATGAATCATAGGTGATGCAACCAAGCATTTCTGACTGAGCAGGAGAGGGAGTTGGATTGCCGTCTTTCGTAGTAGTCTGAGGATTATGAGATGAAGAAGCTGATTTGTGTTTGATTTGGTTAATGGCACTTATATCTTGTATCGTAAGTGGCATGTTATTTGCAGATAAAAACATAGGGAGTAGAAAGGCTAATGTAAAGCAGATGGTGATAAGAGTATATATCGAGATAGCTATCGAAAATTGACCGCACAATGGATACGGTAAAAGGCCTTTAGTAGATATATAATCTTTGAGAAACCGAAGCCGGGTACCTACCTGGTGTTATTATTAGAAGGGAAGAATGACTATAGAAGGTTGTGTTAGCATTAGTATGGCGCGAAGTCTCCCTAATTCGATAGATCCTTAGAAACCCATATCGTGTCGAATCTGAATAGTAATATTTTCTGAGTCAGACTCAAGAATTTCCTACGACTCATTTTCACGTCAAGCCGTGGCATAATTCTGTATTCCTGTTGTAACACCATCAATGGATACTTTAGTAGTCTATTGTGTAACTTTTTTCCTGATGCACCATATATGAGCTAAGAGTAGATATCCGACTTTAATTAACAATTTTAATCTATGTCTGGGCCCCTGTTTAGATTGGAAATTTATATAATGCATATAAAGTACAGATTATTAAAAATGAGTTTATGCGAACAGGTGGATTGAATGACATTTTGAAAGCTTTGTTAGATAATAATAACAAGTGTATTTCAAATCAAGAGTTAAAATGGTTACTCCAGAAGATTGAAAATGACGCAACAGAAATAAGTCATGCTAAATATGGTTTAGACGAAAAGATTAAGTTTAATATTGAGTGTGATCACGATCCAAAGGATAATCTTATAGGCCGACAAAGCCTAAAGTCACTTGAATGTATCAGACAATCTATCAAGAAGAATTTGGAGTTAATGAACGAAAATATAAAAACAATTTTTCAATCCTATTTAACACAATGTGGAGAATGAATGCCCTGCTTTGTTTGCGAGAAAGATTGTAGTTATAACAAGGCAATTTTTAGAACATCAACAAGAAAACCAGTAATTAGTAACTCTAGACAGAGAATCCCACATTTGGGAGAAAAAATAGATCTGTATAGTGTGTGGCAAAAGGGTAACTGGTGATAGGACAAAAGACATACTGAAATTTCATGGAAGCAATGAAATGGCTTCCTTGAAGATCCGAGTGCCAATATACCCGAATCAGCTCTAAAAGGAAGAACTAATTAATTAGGATTTAGAATACAAAGAACTAAAAAGTAAAACTAGAAAAACAAGATATGAATAAAATTCTTGAAGGTGTTAAACGAAAGCCCCAAGACTGGAACGATTTTGGGGTAACGATGAGTGTGTCTACTGACGTCTTATCGAAATTTCAGAGCCGCTTATGAACTGCAGTTGAAGAAACTAAAAAATATTGGATTGAGATACGGGAGCTTTGACTCCGTCCAAGCCCGTAGATCTGCGGATATAGAAGTAGACTCTTTTCTTTGTCAGATGATAGGAACTCTTGATTCTCTTCTCTTTGAGATTAATGATAGATTTCGGTTAGGCATTCCAATTGATCGAGTCGAAATGGTCTAACTGCAGAGACTACAAGAATCGAATTGTTGGCTGATTTAGATAGGGCATCTCGACGTGGAAATTGGTATTGGATGATAAAGCGACTAAAAAATTATTCGTGTCCGATTCTTTAATTTCATCACAGATCTTGAATTAGCACCCAGTTTTAAGACCCGAATAAAAATAATTCCTTATTTTGAGCAGTATTAACCAACTCATCGAATTAATCGACTGTACTAAAATGAAAGAATACCGACCGCAGAATAGTAACAAGAGGCAAAGCAAAAGTGGACATCTTTTCAGCGACTTGCTAATCAGGTCTTTCTCCTTTTTCGCTTCATTCCGACATCGTCAACGAGGTCTTGTAATGAATGCAAACACTCTTTTTTGTTGCCTCTGGTACATTGTCTAAACGTCAATCTTATTTGTAATGATATAGACATACGCCATGACTGATTCTTAGTCAACAATTCCTAACAGTATATTAACCCATATCCATCTTTTCATTTTGGATGTGGAAAGAATAATAATTAAATATCCTGCCAGAGCAAAATTGCCGTTTCTAGCATTAATATTGATTACACTTATTATCATGATTGTAGCTTCTACAGAATTATCTGCTGCTTACATACAGCGCGTATATTCGATTAGAACTACGGCAATCTCCTCTCTGTCTTCTTGCTATACCTATAATCCAACTGCAAGAGTAATTACTGTATCTTGTGGCTCTGCGACTCTGACCGACATTTACAACCATCTCCACGTTAACAATATCCTAAGCAAACAATCTCCAGATGGCGTTTGGCTCTTGAATGCAAAGCTAGTAATTGCTAAAGGTGCTACCCTCAATATTGATTCTAAAGATACTAAATGGCTAAAGATAAGCCCATTAGGGGGAACTACTGGTGGTAGTGCTTCTCCTCTTCCAAATAGCATCGATGTGCACGGTACTTTAAAGATTGATTCAGTAAAGATAACGTCATGGAATTCGCTCACAAATAACTATGCGATCACTAATGGAACGAGACATGATCTAGGAGTTGGCAAAAGTGAGGCAACTGTATCTGGAGCACCTAGACCATTTATTACAGTCGAAAAGGATGCAACAGGAACTACTGATATTATAAATTCCGAAATAGCCTATTTGGGATATGAAAAGGGCAGTTTTTCAGGTGTAGGTACTGCCGGTCTGAACTACTATGGGGGTGATGGAAGCATTCTACGAGGCAATAATATACATCATCTCTATTTTGGCTTCTATTCTAGTGGAGTCGGGAGGATGGTTATCGAAAACAATCAGGTACATCATAACACAATTTATGGTCTGGATCCACATACAGCTACACATGATATGATTATTCGTAAGAATGTAGTTCATGACAACGGACAATTTGGCATAATATGTTCATTAAATTGTAACAATATTACTATTGAGAATAACGAAATATATCATGATGGTAATAAAAATACTGGAGCTGGCATAATGTTTAGTAGAAACATGATTAATTCTATTGCAAGAAACAATATTGTCCATGATGAATTCTCCTCAGCCATTTCAATTTCTGAATCACATAACAATCAGATATTCAATAACACAATCTCAAATAGCGGGGGTGGAATTAATTTAAAAAATTCTACTAGTAATAAGATCTATGATAACACTATCACAAATTCTACAAATGGCATTGATTCTAGTGCCGCTGGTGGAGTAGCTGCTAACATGATTTATAATAATCACTTTATTAATACACCGTCATCATCTTCTTCTTCACCTCATTCATCCAGTAATGTCGGTTCCAACAATCAACCGCAAGGAACACTAAAACATCACAATAAACATTCCCTAGGCGGTCACAAATCCAAACCCGGATTTGCATGATCAGTCAGCTATTCAATTGGAATTGGTTTTCTTTATATACAAACGAAATAAAGGTTACTGAATCATCTTCTGATCACCAATTAATTGATTTTCTACACTTTATTATTGCATAAATCTAAATGAATGTAGACGGCTTAGACAGAAAGAGAGGGATTGGGATGTGAAGGGTAGTATGAACCACACAATACTCTAGCAACTACTCCCAACCTCTCATCTTAACCCAAATCTACACCTAAATTATTGTTGAATAAGGCAATGGGATAAATGAATGCACTACTTTCAGGAGTTGCTGCGAAGCACTGCACATATAATAGACTGGAAGAAATGCTCTCTTGCAGAAAATGAATCACAGCGAGACGACTTTAGCAATGATCATTTCTCGATTGTCAAATCGAAAAATCGAAATCTTTTCCTGAAACATGTGAATGCAGTTTAATATGAGCTAGTTGTAGTCTGAGCCGTCTATTGTCAGACATATTGCTGCATTTGTCACCGTTATTGATGCAAATCTTGGATCTGTTTGGGACCATGGCTTTCGCAGTAACCGGAGCTTTTAAAGCAGTTGAACATAAGGCAGACATCGTAGGTATAATAGTTCTCTCCACAATTACTGGAGTTGCTGGAGGAGTAACCCGGGATATAATCTTTGGAATATTCCCCCCTACTGTCATTATCAACCCGTGGTATCTTATAGTGACAATAGTTAGTGGAATTGTTATTTTCTTCCTTTATCCGTCTCTCAGGGGGCATTGGAAATTGTTTTTGAAATTTGATGCAGTTGGCTTAGGTGTGTTCAGTATCATTGGAGCTACCATTGCTTACAATCTCTTCGGGTTGAACTTTCTTGTTATGGCTTTCGCAGGAACGCTGACGGCAGTTGGCGGAGGGATACTACGTGATGTCTTTGTAAATGAAGTACCAATTGTTTTCGTTAAAGAGTTTTACGCTTCTGCGAGTTTCGTAGGAATAGTGACCTTCTTTGTTCTTTTGCTTATAGGGCTTAACGTGAACATTGCTACAATTCCCTCTATACTGATTGTAATACTAATCCGTCTTGTATCAATAAGGTATAATTGGAATTTACCCAGAGCAAAAATGTAACGTGAAGATCGAGAGGAACAGATTTTTAAAGATTTAAGACCATTCATATGAAAGTTATTTCTCCACTCTTTGGTTTACCTGCTGGGCGTATGCACTTTTTAACTCATAATATTGTTTAGAATCAAAGTCTTGCTTTGATTTGGATTATTTAATTGGATCAAGGATTCATATTACATAGTTTACAGAATATAGCTAGCTAGTACCGCAAGTCCTAATCCTGCGAACATCACTACAAATTACGTGAAGAATAAATAAAGATGGAATCGAATCTGTGAGACATACTGTTTTATTATTCTACCTTTATTTTCTTCGTTTATTATTACGTTTCAATTTCGTTTTTTTCTTAAATACTATTTCGAGTATCCCATTTTTGTATGTAGATTTAACTGTTTCAATATCTGCGTCTGGAGGTATATCAATAATTTGATATTTTCTTTGTGGATAATCAGTAGATACTTCTACCGAATTATTGTATGCCTGTATCTTGATACGTAAATGGGTAAACATGGTGAACTGGTCAATGTCCTTATGAAATTGCACTTTATAGAAGATAGTCAAAGAAGCGTTAAAGCAATTCGAGAACGGATAGAACATCACGAAAAGAGGAATCTCGAACTCGTTTCAAAATGGCCTAACGGAATACCCGAATGGGTACAGAAAGAGATTTACTACATAGACACAAAAATCAGAGAATTAAAGTGGACCATATACGATGACTGAGAGGATGGCACACAAGTACAAAAAGTGTGTTAAAATCATACTTACATCTACTGCTAGAGGCGTAATAAGACATGAATGCACTAAGGACATGGACATTCATCATATATCTATTGAGTCACAAGCTAATGTTTGGGTTTTAAGTGGGACAAATAGATCTAGCCAACCAACATCAGCAAAATCATGTAATCTACTGATGGAGAGAAAATGATTGTATGACATAGACCAAACCATATGTCAGCATATTTTGTCTCTCGAAGAAGATTGGTCGGTTTGTAATTTTTTATTTTCAGTGCATTACATACACATTTCCTATGTCTAAATTCTATGTCGTTTTCGGGATCAAAGCGTTTGGGATGAACTATTTCTATAGTCTCATCTTTACCGCAAACTTTACATTTAAGCCGAACCTGAGTCATTTCTTAGTCCTCAACAATAAAATGGTTCTTTATCATCTCATAAGGTAAATACATTTTACCATGATGTTTGTCTATAATATGCTGTGATAATTTCATTAATTGATCTCCTGAAGTAAACTCCTTATTACAACGTCTGCAAATAAATCTCGTCATCTCTCTTTTTCAAGCATTTCCTCCTCAACTTCGGGTGTAGTTCCCCGTATGTCTTTTTCACCCTGGATCATTTTGGAAGACGGAGCAGCATCTGTTTCACTTGAATGTCTACACAGATGTTGTGCACTCGTTGCGGGTTCGGTGGTATGAGAGACAAATTTGACCTAATTTCGCAACCCAGCATAAAGCACAAGTAATTACTCTCTTAGCTGTGCCATATTTCATCCTATTGGGCATACAGGTTGCTCATGAATCATTTCTCTGCGCGTCCGTCTTTCTTGACTTCTAACCAGGAAGCGGGTAGTCTGAAATCATTGAACATAGAATCTGACCATACTCTTTTGTTGATTGTATAACGATCATTCTAGAAATGCTCTGGCTCAGTGTATAGTGTTCTATGATGCGGAGTGGCGTCATAAGCATATGCATCATTATGTCCGTATATTATTCCTTGATTGATAGTATAAACCGCAGCGTCGTGATTCATTTTCGGTACTCGGCCGACGCCGAGCACGATCTGACTTCCAATCCAACCCGCCAGAGGACAATATTAGCGCCACCATTGCCCTCTCGAAAACCCATCATCGTATCTCTTGAGGAGCAACATATTCAAATGATGAGACGGCTGGATGAACTTATGCACTTGCCATAGTCGACATAGATCATTTTCAAGCTGAATAGCCATTAGTCTCAAAGAAACGAATTAAACTTAATTAGAAGGAGATTGTGGTTGTACAAAGTGCGGTACATTCCCAGTGAGTATTGGTTTGAGCGTGGAAAGAGGTACAAGGAAGAATTCCGACCTAACAAATACTCTGAGTTACAGGAAAGAATCCTACTTGATTACTTGAAGAATATTCTTTCTTCTTTTTCAACTGTTCTCGAAGTAGGCTGCGGATTCGGGCGTATAACAAAATTACTACTGTCAAATTTTCCAAATATCCTGGAATATATCGCTATAGATCTATCGCCAGATCAAATAGAAAATGCTAAAGAATTCGTTAAACCGGCTATAGACACAAAAGAACATAATCCACTTAATTTTATCGTTTCTGATATACAGTCTTTTCAAAATGAAAGAAAATACGATTTGGTCATATCGTCTGAAGTTCTTTTGCATATATTACCATCAGAAATTGAGGAAGTCTTGATTAAAATCGGCGATATGTCAAACGAGCATATAATTAATATTGATTGGTATGAAAAAAAAACACCATGGAATGCAGCACCCCATAATTTTATTCACCAGTATGAGAAGATCTATAGAAATATGCCAACGATATCAAATGTTTATCGGATTCCTATAGTGAAGAGAGGATCTTGGTTCAGGTCATTAGACACAAAACAGTCCCTGTTTCACGCTTGCAAGAGACATTAAATCCATTGCTCTGAAAGTAACAAGGGCCAAAATTACAAGCCCCATTGAGAAGAGCCTCTCTGGAGTGACATTATTCGGTATAATTTTTCAAACATCATACCTTCAGACTAATCAATAGAACCAATATCAGTTCCTGAATTTATATTACAGTAACAACAAAAATATTTTCGGCAACTTATACCTCCTTTTTGAGATCGTATCGAAATCTACAATGTTGAATTATGTACAGCCGTGTCTACTTTTGTGCTAACTTCGACTATTCCAATGTTCCATTTGGACCATGAAATTTTAGTTTGTGCTCGTCTTGGGAGAGTTCAACGAGTCGGATATGACTTTTTCTTCACAACCCCTACTAACACATCCATGATGTGTGCTTGCGCGCCATTACGCAGCCACACATCTCTTTGGCTAACCTCTTGAAAATGTCATTGCATTCTTTTAGAAGAACGTTTGACCAGGTGTTCTTGAACTGTTTTCTTTATCGTTATCAGTTTCCATTTATTTTTGATATATGGTACAACCTTTCACTTATGTCATGATGATCATGAATTACTAGGATGTTGTTGTTTCCGCACTCAACATTTAATCTAGTTATTACGGGCAAAGAACTCTTCATGAATATTGTTATAACAAACGGACATCCAGTCGATACAATCGATATCCAAATTGACGTAGTTTTGTCTCAGATCTTTTTCTTATTCGTTCAATAATATTTTGTGATCCTAAACTATGGAGTGAGATGGCGTGCCGTAGTTGCACCTCCATAAAAATGCTTGTGAAGATAATGAAATTGAATTTTTGATTACACTCGAATATTTCTTTTTGCATTTAGTCATGTTTCATTATATCTGGTTCCTTTTAACATTAATTTAGAGTCCTTCAATTCGTATGCCACTGATGGGCTATCACTATCATCGCCGTCAGGCTCAGAATAACACCAAAGAAGGTTAAAAATTTAGAGAGGATTTTATTGTTCATATTTTACCCACTTATCAATACTACTGCTATTAGGGACATCCAAGTTTATATCCCGCATAATAAGTGGCCGATAGGGTTGTCATTAATACAGGATCTCTCAGCATGTGGGTTGAATAAAATATACGAATAAGAGGGAAAATGTTACTTTTCCTATTCTCACACAATGCAGCTTTCATTTCAGGTCCGGATCCTCCTTCAGAGTTTGCGTTTCTAGTGCGTTTACTATTGCGCTATTCAAATAGTCGAGTATATCTTGCCTTGTTACTTGATGAAACGTTTTATTGGCCAAATACTTTGATAACCATATCAATACTTTTATTTTCCCTTCTTTAGTCGATTCTTTGATGTTCGTGTCTATCTGTTCTGCTAGAATATAATCACAAATAACGTTTGCGTTCTCTGGATTGACTATGGTAAGTCTCTTCAGTGCGGCTCTAAGATATGGTTTTGAGTTGTATTGGGTAATAGAATCTATCTTTTTTCCAGTTCATTGCATTGATCTATAATGCGGTTCCCTTGAATGGCCAATGCTATAAGAAAACAATTTCTTAGCTAATAATTTTATGTTAAGAGTATAGCGCGGGGAGTGGGATTCGAACCCACGAGTCCTTTCGAACATGGGATTAGCAATCCCACGCCCTACCAGGCTAGGCGACCCCCGCCCCTACGTATGGGTTACCCACGCTTCAAAATCCTGCGGCATTATATTAATTATAGGTGAGCCTGCCCAGGGACAAGGGGTTAGACTACCCCCGATATTTAAAAAGGTTATAAAAAGGACATATCTGCTTATATCATCTTTGAACCTTAAAGAGTCGAATGAGATCTTCCGCAGGGCCATAATTAAGGCTTACTTCGAGCCTGAATTACAAAAAATGGATTATCGTAAATCTTCTGCTAAACATCCTTTGATTACAGAGGATGGCCTTACAGCAGGCCAAGACGTTTTACACTTATTCTTTGATCTCATCACTGGGAATGATTATCCAGATGGTGATGAATGGTTTACGATTGAGTACCTACTCCCCTATAGCATAAAATTACCTGACAGGCTAAAAGGACCTGATTATTTTACCACCATTATGGCTTCTGAAGAAAAACATTTCTGGCGTCACAGGGAATTGATCCGTTTCAAATACGGCAAATCTAAAAAACTATCAGAGTCATTGGAATTTATGAACAAGAAATATCGTGAACTGGCTAAGGCTTTACATGATTCATCGGCGATTGACCTCTTGAAATGAATCGTAGTGAAATGAATGACGCACATACGCATATATCCAACCAAGGACGATAATCAACAAACTACTCCCAACTACTAGGTAATACCAACTATCACCACCCCCCCCACCATCATCATTTTCGCTTCAATTCCTTCGTCTTTGGAAGATAATAGTATTCTGAACCATCAGAGTACTTTGCACCGTACGGATTCCATTTGAAATTTATTTCATCGTAATGATATACAATCTCCTCCATATTATTAGTAGCAGGAAAAATCTGCATTTGTATAGGAATGATGTCGACTAAATATTCAATTTTTTCAATCGCCATTTCAAAGTGCCTATTATTTTTATTCATGAGCGAAAAAATTAGGCGGGGCTTTATTTCATCTTGTGCTATTCCACAGAAGGATATGAATGCTTTGACGCCTCTTCTACCTCCTCTTCTTCGCTTCATTTCTTTGATCAATCCCTTAATTTTGTACCACCTTTCCATAGTGAATATTTGAAAAAAAGATTCTCCAAATGGAATCGGAAATTCGATTTCAACCATGCTAACATATTGAGTATCTTCTATCGGAAGCTGCAGCTCGTCCACAAGGCCAAAGACGCCCCTGAGTGCACTATATATTACTTCGATCTCAAACTGTGCTATACCATAATAGTGAAATTTGGCCGATCCCTCTGCACTCAAGATGTCAAGTTATTATAGAAAAGTGAAAATTATAGGCTTTGCTGCGTGGCGGCTTACTTGTTGACTGATTAGAATACCTGATCTACTCAACTCGCTCTACTGTTTGCTCAATTCAAAGTTCGGTAGTGCTAAGAATCGCTTTCTTTCCTTTTCCTCTCCTCGCTCTGCAAGTTGCGTCTTTGAATAATAATAATAACGCTTGACTGGATACAGATTCCTAGTTTTGCTGCTTTGTCTTAATTTCTGGCAATCTGCTTTCGAGATCAGTTTCTGACATAGAGGACAATACAACAGTCTATGAATTTTATTTTTTGATTCTAATATGTGTCCGTTACTATCTTTGAACCAAGTCATAATCTCGTTTCTATTACTATATACATTGTCAATCCTTATTTAAGAATTTAAGCTTGCCTCGCTGCTCAGCAAAAAAATATGAATAAGCTTTATCGAAAATTATACATCATCTCTTATTCATTATTTAGTATATATAATAAATCCGGCTTAATAGAAACCAGCCTTTTTTCTGATAATCCCGTCAAAGCTTTGTAAGACCATAATACAATATACCTATTGAGAGAATCAAGGTATGTCAGATTAGCAAATACCATGCTGCGTGTTTTAAGAAATGCGAGAATTCCGTTATTTCTATGC
>QHBN01000250.1 GCA_003176995.1 Candidatus Nitrosopolaris wilkensis | reverse complement strand
ACCTATCTATGTAAGTACTACAAATAGGTAATAGAATACTCTTCTATCACCTGAATTGCTTTACGATCTTACTATGTACGCCTTCGCTTACAATCTGTCCGCTATTTCCAGTATTGCTGCCCTGACCTGAATTTTCATTACTTCGACTATTACTTACGCTCAACGGCGAGCCATTAGAAGGCAATGTAATGCCGCTACTATTGTCGGTGCTTCCTCCAAATACCTGAAAATAGCAGTTATCAACTTCTGCTTTACCAGGTTCTTGGGGTTCGTGAGTTATTTTAGAAACACAATCATAGAATTTATTAACTTGCTTGTCAAGTTCAGGATTACTAGTGTTTACTGCCTCTTGGATTACTTGCCCGGAACTGCCGCTACTTACGGCTAGCGCTGAAATGACAATACCGTTATTTGGAACAAATGCTATGACTATAACAGGTACAAACATCGTCAATATCAGTTTATTCATCTCATTTTACGGTATAATTAATTCAGAGTCCAACATAATATTTTTGATCCCTTAATCTAGAATCCCATTACGACATTATGTTACGTATTTTTGTTCTTTTTTTGTTGAACATGGTCTTGATTATGAACACATTTATCGGTTTTACTCTAAACAATGTTCTGAAAGAAGAAAATGGGTTCTGTTCTCCAGGCTAGTTTTCTATTTTTGTTTTTTTCATTCTCTTTACGTGTTCTTCAATGAAGGGCTTAAATTGAGAGTGCTTTAGCAAAGAGAAACATTTGATGGTCTTTCTCAATTCATTATTTTCTTCTCTGTCTAAGACAGTGAAGACGCCCTCGACATTAAATCCCCCTTCTCTCACAGCATCTATTGCTAGTCTTATGCTACTCCCTGTAGTCATTACGTCATCGACTATTACAACTGGGGGTATTATCTTACCCTCGATTATTTTCTGTAACCCATGCTGGTTACGTTCTTTCCTTACAAAAAACCCATTTATGCCTTCAACGTTATTAGAGCTCTTCATAACCACTGCTGTTACTAGTGGAATTGCGCCACTCGCTAATCCACCAACAGACTTAACCTTACCATATTTAAGCACTATTTCTTCCAA
The DNA here is from genome assembly GCA_003176995.1 of Candidatus Nitrosopolaris wilkensis. Taxonomy (GTDB): domain Archaea; phylum Thermoproteota; class Nitrososphaeria; order Nitrososphaerales; family Nitrososphaeraceae; genus Nitrosopolaris; species Nitrosopolaris wilkesensis. The sequence goes on along the minus strand of QHBN01000250.1, from coordinate 13,346 downwards.
TAACAAATCCCCTATGATGTCTATTGCCTCGGGATCTAACGAGACGTTCTTTAAATCATAATAATATTCACTTTTTTCACCACTCGATAATGTTATGTCATCGACGACAATTCCTTTTTTCTTGACAATATCGATTAACGCCTGCATTTTCTCACACAATGGCTAATGATTTCTGCAAACAATCAGTAATTAAACATTATGTCCAACTTTTCTGAAGATCCTTTAGGTTTCATCTTAAATTCTTCGCATTCTTCATCATGGTCATCCATTTGTCATTTCCCTTAATCCCTATTCCTGCCCTCTGTGCGGGTGTCTGATTCTCTAACGCCTGATGTTATTTGACAAAATTCAATGAATCCGGTTTCATTCTGTTAAGTGTATCTTATGTTTTTCCAATGCCGTTACCAGCATTAGTCCCTCCATTGTGCCGTTCGATCTGTCAATTCTATTATTGTTATCATACAGATCACCAGTACCATACTCCGACATGTTCAGGCTTGATATTCGAATATGGGTCCGCTTATTCGAGAGTGCCGTACCCTCTCCAGGAAACCGGAACAGTTCAAGTCTATCAAGAACATTCTTGGTTGCTTTGAATACACTAATGTCTCTAGCTTCAGAGACTATTGATACATTAACAAATCTTGTCTTTCTATTCATGGCATTAAATTGGTTTTTTACCTTAGTATGTCTACCAAGAATCTGCGAATGACTTAATAACACTTTTTTTTGGAATACTAATCGTAACAACAATGACTTTTTTCTTCACTGATAATGTTATCTCATGGTCGAGAACTACGCTACCTTAAGTTGCATCAACTTTTGTCTTTGACTCAAGGTGTTTTCGTTATGGCTATCGGCATTATTAGTCCGTATAGGGAAAAGTCACCAAGTCATTAAAGGTACCTGTGAATAGACACAAAGAGAGTAGAGTATCTGATTATCAGTTTTGAAGTGCGAGGGAACACGAGGCATTGGATCTCTTCGCGGATGAGACTGTTAGCAAATTCTGAAACTTGATTTCAAGGGATGCAGAGACTATGATTAAATATGTGCACTGTCGTGTAGGTGTAATTGTCAGAGTAATGGGGGAACGGTAGAGTTGACTAACTATGAATGTAGGCATTGGGGATGTAATAGATCCGAGAACACTTGTGTCGGGTGTGGTTCTATTATATGCCCATACTGTTTACAGGAACCAGAAAATTGTAAATGTGAAAATAAAGATGACTTCTGTAATAACCAGTGTACTTAGGTACCGTGTAGTCTTAATAAGAATAAATAAAAAATGACAATAAAGATTATAAAAAATGGTGTCCATCTTGTTCGTTGTACAGTTATGATAAATATCCGCCTATACCAGAAGTTTCTGCTTGTCATCCTTTCGTGTGGCCAATGATAGGTGCGGTAAATCTGATATCAAAATCTTCTTAACTTCTCACGACAGTCTTTATTCCCATCTGTCTGTCTCGAATATCTCAATCTTCTTATAATGGTCGACCTAAATTCCAGTAATATTAATGTCGTAAATTTATCGCTCACATTCATACCAACATCTTCATACTCTTTCATGCGCCTCTTAAATGTGTGAGTCAATGGGAGCACGTTATAATAATCAAATTATGCATAACACAAAAGTGCAAATCGTATAGGTTCTTCTTATTGGGATCTGACACCTTTCAAGTCCGGTGGACGTAAATGTGTCGTCATCCACGAAGAATAAATATCGCCTTGACCTGATCTATCTTACAATTCCCCCATTCTACACAAGATCTTACAACCAGTTGAAGAGAAAATGTATAATTTCTATAGTATAATGCTTACTTGTACATGCAGATGGTTAGACTCGATAAAACAATGAAATAGTATCCTATAATAGAACTTGACATAGACTTTAGTACTAAGTTGGGCTTCTCATAAATAGTTGGTTTTCATTCCCTATCTCAGAACAAAATGAAATACAGAAGCAGGAGTGACATAGTCGGGCTACTTTTGGATGCCGCAAATGGTGGAGGAGCCACTAAAACAAAACTAATGTACAAAGCGTACCTATCTTTTAATCAACTAAGAGAATATCTAGCGCTTTTAGTTGAAAATGGTTTGATAGAATATGAAGAGGGGATGCGGACTTACAGAACAACAGAGAAAGGTATGCGTTTATTGCAAATACAGAACACAATGGATGAAATAACACCTATTAATTACATCAGTGCGAAATAAAGGTTAGATTGTAACCAAACGGCTCTGGTGTGTGCAGTACCAAAAGCAGAAGTGGAATTCAATCCACTCCTTGCTATGACGTCATGACGTGGCGTTTTAATTTTGAGAGCTTAAATATTTTTGTGAATAGCGTAACTTTTACCTTTAGACACAAAAACGGAGGTGATTAATATTCTACATGTAGTTATTGTGTAGAACTGAAAGAGTCTAAACGGCTTAGAGTGATTGGGTCGAGAATCTATAGACCACACGACTTTAGCAAAACTCCCAACCTCTCTTGTCGCATAGGCCGGTTCTATACTCAAATTATTATTCTATATTAGAAGGAGTAGGATTTCTTGCTAAACATGCTAATTATAATAGACAAAAAACCCGTGATTCTTAAAGTATTATTCTATTTGATGAATACACATTCGCGTAGAGTATCGCTTCCTGATATTATGTAAACAGGAATGTTATCCTTTAATGCTGGTTGGTTTAGTATGCAATTGCTTTGGTTTTTACCTACCGGTATGTCCGGTATGAACTTGATAGCATTCTCAACAACTGGATATCACCTGCTGACAAATCCAATTGCGGTAGGTGAGTGAGATAATGCCTGTATTATGGTACTACGTAGTCAATGCCTCCATTAGAATTACAGTTCCGGTCAAAAGATACCAAAATAACATTTTTTTGGGCAGCAATATAAGCTAAGTTGCAGACTACTGATTACGATTTGACTAAAACTGAATTAGTTCTATCTTTAAGACATAATCTGGTATTATGTAGAGCAATGTTAATTACGACCCTCTGACGATATGATAATTATTCTTCTTACATAATCTACTACTAGTTTCTTTGATGAATAGACTTATATCGCATCCTATAGACTTCACTCCAAGGGGCTGTTGCCCTGATATTCTCTCGATCTTTGTTTTTCTTTCTTAAAGCGTATAGGCGTATATCTGAGGAAATGTGAAGGGTTAGTACCCCTATGTTGACGTCAGGAGTCAATGTATAGTATGTATCGCCGAATAGTCTAAAACACTACTCGTGTATATATATCGGAGTTTATCGGAATCTAAGATCGTTTACTCTAATGAATTCTATAATTTCCTTGATTTTTTTTCTGAGTTAAATATCCTTGGCACATCTGAATCCCGAGAATAGTATTCTTTCGTGTGGTTTGAAATAGTTTCTATAAGTATTCCTAATCTGAGTGGCGGGAGTAGCAAAGCATCCTCCTCTAAGAACTTTTTGATTTATGGCCCATTTATCGGTATATTCTGAGAATTTTGGCTTGAAGCCAGGATATAGTACATACTCAGACGATGTCCATTCCCAGACGTCACCTATCATCTGGTAGCAGCCATAATAGCTCTTCCCCTCCGGATACGAACCCACATTAGATGGGCCCCAAAGACACGATTCTTGCAAATTGGCATATTTAGGCTGGGGTCTTTCGTCTCCCCAAGGATAAAGAGTTTTTCTACGCAGACCATCATTCCAGCTTGCTGCCTTTTCCCATTCAGCTTCGGTTGGAAGCCTCTTTCCAGCCCACCTAGCGTACGCATCCGCCTCATAATAGCTAACATTTATGACCGGTTCATCTCTATTAATTTCATGAATACCGAGAAAGTCCTTCTTCATCCATTTAGTACTATTAGTACTACTACCATCATCATATTTATTACTGATAGTATCATTGTATTCTACTTTTTTAACAGATTCCCAGTAGAGTGGAGCTTCCCAAACATGCTCTCTAACTAAGTCCCATCCATCAGCTAACCAATATCCAAAGTCGCGGTATCCTCCATCTTCAATAAATTCAATATAGTCAGCATTGGTAACTGGTGTTACATCTATTTTATAAGGCTGAAGATACACTTTGTGTTCTGGAAGCTCGTTATCATAACAAAAAAATGCTTTACCATTAAACCCCAATTCGTAAATTCCTCCTGGGATCTCAACCATTTTTCTTAATTCTGGTCCTTCCTTCTTCGTCACCGCTCGTCTTATCCCACGCTGTTCTCTTCCTGCTTGTCCTTCCTGTTGTGCTACTGCCTTAACAGGTATGTAATTGTCTGTAGGGTCTTGGAAGCGTTGGAAATAATGTTGAAAATCATAGATCATAAGCTCTTGATGCTGCATCTCATGCTGGTTTCCTAAAATAATATCGTACTTCAATTCCTCTAACCTTGATGCTGATGCTGTTCCTTTGTTATTGAGATCATCTTCTTCTTTCCCCTTCTCTTTCAAAAATGAAATAACATTTCTCTCTATAAACAATCTATATTCCAGAGTCTGTTGTACGGTTGGCCTAGGGAATTTGCCCCGTTCAGATTTTGGAAGGATATTTCCATATCGCTGATAGTATGAATTAAGATATTCTAAATTAATACAATGGCGATAGCGGCGACGAGTTGTACTAGTATTGTTGACCTCGCTGCTGCCACCACTATCACTAACCGATCCTCCTGCCAATCTTTGACCGTGTTTTTCTAACACCTTCTGAAAGAACCAGCTAACATGTGCTAGATGCCAGTTAGGTGGACTGCCAAAGTTATCAGACTGTACTACCGCATCCTCTAGTTTGAGTGGCTTAAAGAGTTCTCGGGTTTTCTTTCTAACGCGTATGAAATCAGATATTAATTCATCAAAGGTAATAAGGTCATTATCGTTCCTATTATCTAAAAAATTGTTGTTATTGCATGTATAATACTTATTATTCAACACAAATTTTTCTATTCTCATATCCCCTTAACTCTATTATTAGCCTTCTGCGGTATTGTGTTGATGTTCAAAATATAATTTAAATGGTTGCATAGACGATTAAAATGTATATTTCATGTAACCATTCTGCCCTTACACAGTATAATCTAATCATATGGATCTTAAAATAGACGCCGCCTTATCAAGAAATATGTTAATAAATCGGTAATCTGCTTCATCATATTGGGACAGAAGCCTAGGTACCATCATATATCTTGCATGGCACAGGAAGAAGGTTTAAAGATATTGGATAACCGCAATTAGCGTGGGCATAACCCATCTCCTCCTGCAACCTCTTCTTACTTATCATAACCTTCAGAGTGCCCAAATTGCTGTATAGTCTCACTATCATTCCTTCTTCTATTCTAATACTCCAAAATTTCTCTTTAAATAATAGATTTACATACCCCGAAAAGTCTTTAACTAATACATTTCTCTGTCTCCTTAAAATTCATCTTCAATGGTTAGCCTAACCTGCTTTCTATGCTTAAAGTCTTACAGACAGGTTTATGGGCTCCAAGATGTTACTGCACCTAGTATTGGCTGTTGATTCTGCACAGGAACTAACAAAATTTCGGTTGTCAAATCCTCTCCGTCGTTTATGTGATCAATGTATGGAGAAAGATAGCGAGAGATTTCTCAACGCAGTGTTAGGATATGATACCTATTTCGAATATTTGGTACTCATCTGGACAAGATTCGTACAAGAATTCACGCAATATGATGCTTGTAGAAGGGCTTTAGATCAACACCCAAATCTCCTGGAGTTCATAAATGGTATACTAGAGAAAGGCCAACCATACTTATATAACATCATTCCTGATCCATCACAATGAATGAGTTCGAATTAGAAATTCTAATTTAGGAATAACATCTAATAGTATTTTCTTATATCAAATTTAAACTACACTAAGATTCTTAAAGCCTTTATGGATCAAACAGAACTATCATTTAATGCAAAAATTTAAACAAATGACTGTTATAGTAGCAGTAGCAGTAGGTATAGGAGCACTCCTCATTCCAGGAGCAAGCCTCGCACCAGCAGCATTCGCAAGCGGGCATCACCATCACCATCATAGCCACAACAGCGTAAAAATCCATCAAGATATTGCACAATTGAATTCATGTGATAGCAGTAGCTGCTCAAACTCCGCAAGCAACAGTGCCGACGTTCATCTCCACCACCACAGCTCAAATAGTGTTAGAATCGACCAATCAATAGCTCAAGAGAATGTTTGTACCAACTCCGACTGTTCAAATAGCGCATCAAACGCCGCTAGCGTACACTAAGAGCAATAGAGTAGAAAACTGGAATTTTCCAGTTCTCTTTTTTCTCATGAAGTCCTATAGTCAGTTCCGACATTTCAAGACACAATAAAGGACAGCAGATATGCAACCCGCTGGTTTAGAACTAAAAATTAACAATGGATACAAAATGATTGTCCCGCCTTTAACAGAACCAGAAAAGGAACTTGGCTGAAAAGGCATAAATCAAGAAATAGGAAAACGAGGAGGGTTCAACCAGCATTTGCGATTGGTGGAAATTGTAGCAATTGCGCTTTGTCGTTTACTACAAGTTCACTGTCATCGGGCCTTTCAGGAACAGGTGCTCATGGATTAGCTAAAGTATTTGCGCCAGGACAAGAAGCACAAACTGGGGGCAGTGCTTCTAACTTCGCTCCAGGACATTTGAAGCCGTAAATAATATTTCGAGGGCTAATTGGTGCAATCTCTAAGTTAACCTCACATTGCTATAAAGTATAGACAGTGTATGAACTATTCACGTCGTAGTATTTGGAAACCTTATTGGGAACATTATAAGGAAACCACACTGGCCTATGACTCGGAGCGAATCGAGGCCAGTGCAGCGTTTTCCAACACACCTGCGGATATGACCGCTTTTGCAATTCTGGCAGATGTGACGGACCAATGATATTCTACCATAAGATAACACTTATGCAACAATGGCCAAAAACGCTAATGTAATTACATACATGAGGCATTATATTCACCCCTCAAGTGCTCTCGGAGGAGGAATCCCCAAATCGCCTCAATAGGTAACTTATTCAGAGTATGCCCTTAAATAGGACTTTTATCTTAATCTATACAAAAAGACATTGGGAAGAAATGCAGGAGTAGCAAAAACAAATGATGGATAATAATAAAAGCAATAACAAGAAAGTCAGAACAGAGAAACAGCTACCAGTCAGGCTACTCCTTGTCATCGTTTCGGTGGCGGCCTTGGTTAGTGGCTCTACAGCGACAACAAGTGCATACGCGATAACGACCCAAGTTCTACCAAATTGCATTGATCCAACAGGCCACAACCTGTCGTGCATCATGGTTATTTCTACGCTTTCACCTCCACCACATACATTATTGTGTCAGGAAAGTTCTGGTCAAATTTTCAAATGCAATTATGTTGTCGAGACGCTTAAGAACGGACTACAAATCGTTGTCATGACTATATTCGTGCCTGCGAACTTCGTTGTGACAGGTACAGAGAATTTCCGTGTGGTCAAGGTTAAGGTAACTGTTCATACGACCGTTCATACGACATGGGGTTGTCAAGAAGGTTACCATATTATCATGATTGATGGCATACATGAATGTGTACCATGAATGTGTACCGAATCATCCTCCTCCGCCACCACCGAATCTGTCATGTGACTCCAAATACTATACGGGTCCATGTCCACCAACAGATCCTAATGCATTAACAAAGTGTATATCAGCAGCACTTGTAGCAAGTGACAATAAAGGAGTATTGGGCTGTGCTACAATTCTACGAGACATTCCTGAAAACTCGGTGACAAAATGTATATCAGCAGGACTTCTAGCAAATGACAATATTGCGGTGTTGAAATGTGCTAAACTACTACCAAGCATCAACGGAGCAAGCAATAATCTGACAAATACTACAACAGCACCAACTCCGCAGCATAACGTGACAGCAGCAATACAACCTGGTAACACATCAATTCCAGTATCAGGAAAACCTGGAAAAGGAACTACATGTACAGCAGGTAATTGTACAGGCGGTCCACAGAATCAAGTGAATTGTAATACAAATCCAAATGATCCAGCATGCACACAAACATTACAACCACTAACGCCACCTGCACCATCAACAAAAACATGTCCCGACGGTTCACAACCCGATTCGAGCGGCAATTGTCCAAGTAATCAACCACAGCCATCAAATCCATCGGGTCCATCCAGTGCAAACAATCCTCCATCTAACAACAATCCACCTCCAACGAATAATAATCCGCCACCAACAACTAGCAACAACCCATCAAGTGGTAATGACAATGGTAACAATAACGGAGGCGGAAGCGGAGGAAGTAGCAGCAGCGGAGGCTCAGGCGGAAATGAGGGTAACGCTAACGGACGCAATGGCTAGCACCGTATGTTGGAGATCAAATGTATTTGATTGTGCTGCATAAGGCCACTCCACAGAATATTCTTTGCCAAAACTGGGTGATTTTCGCAACATGTCTATTTGTGCCTTCGTCACCATTCTCCCGAAAGCATGTTCATATGGAATTTTTACCCTTTTGTAGATACTATCTTTTTGGTAGAGCTGATTCTCAATGAGAAGAAAAACTACTGCTAGTTTCTTGTCCATAATTCTAGGCATGATATTGAGTTTATCTACAATTTCATCTGGCATAGGTGTAGCCAAGGCGGATTCTGTAATTGCGACCATACCTCTAAGTCCCCCTCATACAGACTTTGCATTCCCCTTTAGAGTTGCGTTTGATTCGGCCAATGGGGATGTGTATGTAACCGACTTTGCTTCCAGAACAGTTTCTGTGATTGATGGTTCGACAAATAAGGTGATTGCTAACATAACTGTAGGTGATAGGCCACTTGGAGTTGCTTTTGATTCGGCCAATGGGGATGTGTATGTAGCTAATTCCGGCTCAGGCTCAGATACCGTTTCTGTAATAGATGGCTCAACGAATCAAGTTATTGGTACGATTCCAATTGGCGGCCCACAGGCTGGGCCGAGTGAAGTTGCTTTTGATTCAGCTAACGGTAACTTGTATGTAACTAGCGGTAACGCTGTCTCTGTGATAGATGGCTCAACTAATACTGTGATCGGTAGTCCCATACCTCTAGGTTCAGCGCCATCTGGAATTGCATTTGACTCAGCGAATGGTAACTTGTATGTAACTAATGGAACCGTTTCTGTAATAGATGGCTCAACGAATAAGGTCATTGGTAATATAGTTGTGGATACTGTGGGTGGCCCACTTGGAGTTGCTTTTGATTCAGCTAATGGGAACGTATATGTTGCTAATTCGGGTACGGGCACAAGCTCAGAAACCGTTTCTGTAATAGATGGCTCAACGAATAAGGTCATTGGTACGATTCCAGTTAACGGCCCTCAAGAAGTTGCTTTTGATTCAGCGAATGGGGATATATACGTAACCGCATCTACGAACACTGATCACATTGTCTATAAAATAGATGGTTCAATAAATAAGGTGGTTGGTACTATACTGGTGGGTGACTGTCCAGAAGGACTTGCTTTTGATTCAGCTAATAACGACTTATATGTAGCCAATACTTGCGCTAATACTGTTTCTGTAATTGCTACAGAACCATCACACTCAACAACCCTGACTTTAAACACAATCGCTAATGTACCGTCTGGTACAAAAATTACAGTAACAGGAAAACTAACGGACAATGCAGGTGCAGGAGTGGCTGGAAAATCTATAACATTTACAGGTAATGGTGCAGGTAATTTAATATCAGTTATCACAAATCCCGATGGTACGTTTAGCGCCACCGGTATCTCACCGAATACAGTGGCTACAGGGTGGACAGTACAGGCACATTTTGCCGGTGATAGCGTTTATGCGCCAGCAGACTCTGGTGTGCAAAGCTACAATACTGTTCGTACAACACCAATTCCACCAGACACAACTATTACTCAAGCAGCTGATGGCAATGGGGTTACAATAGCAAATGTCAGCACTACATTTTCAAGTTCTATTCGGTTTACATTCACAGCTACAGCAGGTACTAATCCTGTTGCAAGTTTTGAATGTAACCTAGATAATCGTGCATTTTCTCCCTGTTCTAGTCCAAATACTCTTACCAACCTAGCAGTCGGAAAGCATACATTTCAAGTAAGAGCCGTAGATACATCAGGTAATAAAGACCCAACTCCAGCTAGCTTTAGCTGGACGATATCTGCTGTTACTCCTCCATCAAATACAACTATAACATCAGCTGTTGATGGTAACGGAGCTACAATATCAAATGCAGGAACTACGCTTTCAACTTCTATTAAAATAGCATTTTCAGCTACACCAGGTACTAATCCTATCTCAGGCTTTCAATGTAGTCTTGATAATAGTGCATTCTCACGTTGTAGTAGTCCAGCTACCTTCACCAACCTAGCAGTAGGACCACATAAGTTCACAGTAGTAGCTGTAGATACCGCAGGAAATAAGGATCCAAACCCAGCTACCTTCGGTTGGACGGTACGTACCCTTACTGCAGCCCAAGCTATACAACAACTGATCCAACTCAAACATAATATGCATCTTGATCCCGCTACGGACCGAACTTTGGATATTAGACTAAACATTGCATTACAATTCGCACAGAATAATATCAAGAGCGGCACTTGTATTCAACTTACTGTATTTATTAAACAAGTTCAAGGTAGCGATGGCCATGTGACTTCAACCCAAGCTACGCAGTTAATTCAAGGAGCACAAAATATTGAGGCCGCTTTGGGTTGTACAATAACGTCATCAGGAATAGTAGCATCGCCATCAGCACAATCATCTTTCAACTCCACTCAGAGCCAACATCAGCCGCAAACGTCTGCTTCATCTCCATTGTTGTTGCAACCCAAGTCTCCGTACACATCCCAAATTCCTCAATTACAACCATCACAAGCCCAACACGCAGCTCCAATAGCCAACGCAGGAATATCCCAAACTGTAAATGAAAATACAAAAGTCACATTAGATGGTAGGACAAGTTATACTCCAAATGGTGGTACAATTGTGGCATATCAATGGACACAACTACCTAGTGGCGCCCCAGTAATACTAACTGGAACTAATACGGCTACTCCGCTATTTACGGCACCTGTAGTACCTACAGATACAGTGTTGGCATTTAGTTTAAAAGCTCTGAATAATCATGGAACTGTCAGTACTAATCCAGCTATAGTGTATATTATGGTGAAGCATAATCCTAACATTGGCGCCACACCTGGTGGTAATACTCCTGGCACTACTATAATTCAATCACAACATCGACCTCTTGTTCCTAATAATTTACTGCCTACCCCTTCACAGCCAAACCCTCGTCCACCACAAATAGGATCATTTCAACCGTAGTGTTATGGTGTATTGCGTAAATGTCTAACATAATATTGGCATCAGCGGCTATCTTAGGAGTAGCTTTCCTAATGACAGGAGTAGTTAACACCGCCGGTTTATTGGGCATAATATCGAATTTGGCTAAGGGTCAGACAGAAACATGTCCTAGCGGATATTATTTGGCGACAAATGGACTATGCTATCTATATCAACAACAACAACAACCAACACCAGCAGCACCAACAGATCATGTTTTGACAAAATATAATAGTACTCCAGATGGTTTCTCTGATGGAAATGTTAGCAGTATTCAAGTCGCATTTGTGACAGTCAAGAATATTAGCCTGGGTTCATATGGAAACCAGTATCAAATGCAAGGCACTGCTAAGAATACAAGTGGTCACGATATTAGTTATCTGGACATAAATGCAATGCTGATAGACACCAAGTCCAAAAACGTCGGTATGATCCCAGGTATAGCTAATAATTTGGGAACCTTGGTGAATGGACAAAGTACCTCGTTCTCAGGCGTATTGAATGAAGACTCCCAAAATGCTGAAGCAATAGCATACAAAATGACATTTGGTTGGGAGTCACCTTGATCAGACATAGGACTAGAGAACTTCTATAATGATACTTGCGGGACGGTGAGATAGAAAAATGGGTAAAAAATTAGGCGCTGCGTTCATAATCTATGGTATCATAAACCTCATAGCAAGCATTGCATTTTTGTTTACAAATAATGTAATAGTCATAGTTGGACTTGCTGGAATAATATGGTCCGTAATACTCATAGCAATAGGCAAATGGATGAGAAGAAGGGCAACGGCACAAGAATTCAGAGACAGTCAGACGATTAAGCAGACAGACGCACTAGAGAGGATGGCAGATAGATTAGAAGAAAGAAGCGAGACTAAAAAAAATGATGGTAAATAAATTACTGGCAGTGGGAATGCTTATTCCCATGCTGATGTTAATTGCCCCAAATGTTTATGCAAGACACCTAAGCGATGCACAAAGATACAGTGATGGATTCGCAAATGGTGGACAAGCAGCCGCAACAGACAGACAACAAGGCATTCCCTTCAACACAGTCTGTGATCCTACTGGGAATTATACAAGCGGAGGAGGGCATACGACAACCTATTGCACCGGATGGGTTAACGGATACACTGCTACATGGAATAATGCAGTTCAGGCTCAACCTGCCACAAAACCCCAGGCTAATACTACTACTAATCATGCTAGTATTCCGTCACCACAACAATCAGTCCAGCCAGTAGTATCACCATCACAACAACCAATACCTTCAGATAGCAGCTGGACTGGAGGCATTCTATTTGTTCTGGTCGTCATCATTATTGCTGCGATAGCGTGGAAAATAAAACACAGCAAAGGAAAGCATAGGGAAAGACAGGATTTCTCGGAATCTACTCAGGAAAAAGTCTTGGAAAAGCAACATCACAGGTGCGGTCATTGTAAGAGGCTGTTAAATGTAGTCGACTATGACCACAAAAATGGTGATAGATCAGACAACAAAGAGTCAAATTGTGTGGCGTTATGTCCAAATTGTCACGCAATTAAAACACGTAGCACTAGATAACGACTACTACAAACGACTGTTAAATAATTTCCAGTCTTTCCAATTACAGTGATATCGAGTTTTCAGACATTGACAGAGCTTTACAGATAGATCCTAACTTTGCTTTAGCATGTATTCTATGTTACAGTAACGGATACTGTAGCAGGACTACTAACAGCACCTGTACTATCGGTAACAGTCAGGCTAAATGACAGAACTGTCGCTTGCTGCGGGGCAGTGAATGTTGGAGTAGCTGTATTTGCTCCATTCAATGATACAGTCGTACCGGAAACCTGCGTCCATGCGTACGAAATAATAGTTGCCTGAGTCTGAAATCCATTCAAAATGGAAGCCGAACCTGTCGAACCCCACCATTTAATGTAACCGAGGCTCCAGAAAGTACTGTCTGTGATACGCCTGGATTTGCGATT
>QHBN01000249.1 GCA_003176995.1 Candidatus Nitrosopolaris wilkensis | reverse complement strand
TCGTTAACTTCCAGACTTAATGGACCTAGTTGAAAATTACCTAGTCTCTTGGAGAGTTCTTCAATCCTGATCATGATATTGCTCACTAGGCGACACTAAACTTGTCTTTCTTCTATGTCCTCTAAGATTCATAACCCAAAACCAGAATGCAATTGAAGCAAACGAGAATACTAGCACAATTAGGACTCCAGGCATTACAAGCTTTAGTCCACCTAAAGCATTGTATTCCCATAGCTGGATTGAAATAGGCTTAGGATTATACGCGACCATAACATTAGCCCCAAATTCGCCAATTGCCCTAATCCATGCAAGACTGATTCCTGCTGCTATCTCCTTTGCGGCTAATGGAATAGTGACAGTCAAGAAGGTCAAAGCAGGTCCTCTACCAAGTATTCGAGATGCATGTTCATAATTTATATCGACTTTTTCAATGCCAGCAGATGCGGTTAAAACTACAAATGGAGAGATCACATAGACCTGCGCTAACACAATCCCTATAGTTGATTGGGTTAGTCTAAAGCCTGCATGTTGAGCCATCAGTCCTAAAGGAGAATCTTCTCCGTAAATATTAAGCAGCAATGCTCCAGAGATAAGTGGAGGTATGGCCAAGGGGATGGCTGTAGCTACTCTAAGCAGTTGAACAGCTTGGGAATTGCTTCTTGCGATAAGATATGCTAGTGGTAATCCAAGCACGATACATATAGCAGTTGATGCTGTTGCAGTCTCCAAACTGAGCATCATTGCGGAGGTTGTTTGAGAGCTTAGCAAAGATGTTAGGTCCAAAGTGTCAATTCTTAAAATTATCCCGACGATAGGGAGCATAGTATAAATTACAAGAATTGCGGCCAGTCCCAGAATTAGAATGGTGAATAACGACAAGATTTCTACAACATCTCTCCTACATATAATGCAGACTAGGATGCCTCTGTCATTTGATAGTTAAAACAGAAATTTCTTGTGGTATTGCCGTCTTATTTCCTCCTGCAGTTAGAGGTAACAGCTTAAAACCATCATTTTCAAAGATTTTTTTCCCTTGGTCAGAAAACAGAAATTTGACAAAGTGTATTGCACCTTCAGTATTTCTAACAGTATTCGGAATAGTAATATCAAATACGATTGGTTTACCAAAGTTTAAAGATCCGTTTAATTGGGTGCAACTAGCTTGCTTGTAATAACCTGCAAAAGCTGGATCACCTAGATTTATCTGTGGGGGAAGGCTGATAAATGGAAATCCTCTCGCAATAGCTTCATATTTATATGCTGGGATTGCATCAGCCTCTACTGTCTCCAACAATGTAAATAGAAGTTCTTCTGGACGCACTTGATCTTGGTTTCTTTCTCCTTTTAGTATTGAAGGGCTCAAGCTAGAGTTATGATATAATATACCAGCAAGCTTGGTTGCTATATGCTGTCATAGCAACCTTTTGTATCTAGCAATGGATCTGTTCGTAAGAATTTGATTCCTGATTTAGCAAGAACCTGATACCATGGTATGGATCCTGTCTTTACTTTTTCAAAATCTGCTCCAAAATGACTCTTTGGATTAAATGCAATAACCAACTCATCAGATGCAAAACCAAGATCCCATTTTGCTAAAGAAGGATTATTGTCAATAAGCTTCGTTATTGGCTGTTCGCCTACACCTATGAAAACGTCTGGAAATCTTTGTCCATCTATTATCATATTAGCATCCTGAATTGAGCCATGTCCTTCACCTTTATAGCCATATCCCAAATGGCTGAAAGCAGGACCTACCTTAGTCTCCATAACCGATATTAGTGAGCCGGCATATAGAACGTTTACGTCTCCTCCTGCTGATGTTATTGTTGCTTGAGCATTGACTGTTTGGTTTTCCGGTCCAAAAGAAGAATAGGACAAGAATCCTAGTACGAAGCTTAGAATCATTAGTGTGGTAGTAGGAATTGCAGGCGTTCGACCTAAAACTATGATATGCTTTCTCCTCACCGGATTCAATTGACCATTTCCTAGGCTTACCCAAGCGCAATAAATAATTACTTGGATTGGGCGCGGCGCACGGAGTGTCACAGACAGTCGAATATTTATCGTTGAGAGGTATCGTTTATAAGAATGCAAGGGAGTAATTGATTGTTTATCTGGCTTTTCTTTTATTCTACCGTTTCTTTTCCAATAATATGCCTGCTTTTTATGTTGACTTTTCCAAACTATTAGTTACCAATCTTACATGCCAAAGTATTGCGTTAATAAAATATTACCACTGTGAATATCTTCTCTTCCTTTCTTCTTCTTTTAGATAAATACGGTATCGCTTGCTGCTATCGTGCCTACATAATCGGACAAACTATTCAATATTGGCCTGATTGCTAAATTCTGATGCTGAACAACTAATTACCTAGAGAGCTGGTTGTGTAGTCAGAGAAACTTATTAGTTTCTCTGCTGGTTTCAACAGTATGAAGAAATTGGAGCTCTTGATTCCACATGAGCGTCTTGAAGCAGTTAACGAACTACTTCATAAGCATAATGTAGGCGGTATGACGTGTTATGATGTCAAAGGAAGAGGTCGGTCAAAACAAGAAAGCGTAGATGTCGAAAGAGGTACAAGGTCATACATTCCAGAACTCGGCCCGCGGACTAAAATTGAAGTAATTGTAGAAAACACGGTAGCAAAGCGCATTATAGATGATGTGCTAAACGTTATATGTACTGGTTCATCCTATGAAGACAAGATATTTGTGTCTGATATTGCTGAATCTTATGATATAGGGACAAAAGCGGCAGGCAATGCTGCACTTTAAGGTTCATCTTATGGCATACCACTATCATCAGGTTCAGTTGAATCTATTCTGAATAATCTTAAGCAATCTCTATTATGAAACATATTTTCGTACTAAAGATAGTGCCGGTCTAGAATATTCAGTTTTATGACTTTGCCAGGCGAAATTATAGGCAAACTCTTCCACATTTCATAATTGAACATTTGAGCCTGATTGCAAATAGGAACATATTTGTGAACTGAATTTTTAAAGTTAACTTAACACTGAAAGTATTTAATAACTATAATCTGGATGTTAACTTCTCCGATGTCAAGTCTATCAAGCAACCAAGAGCGATTATTCTTGTTGCTGTATACCCTCCCACTCTCTGTGAGTAGCTCCCATATTTTTAGCGGTCCAACTTTTTCCTTACAATTCACTATGGTTTGCAGGAATCTATGTGAGAGATTGAATTCGAAAATTATTTTTGGTAAGAGCCATTATGAGGGTGGTAAGAAATATTGTAGAAGGTGTGAAGTTTATTATTGCCACGATGGTATGTACTGTCCTTGTTGTGGTATGGCATTGCGGATGTCACCAACTAATAAAAGAGACAAGGAGAGGCAGAGGCAATTACAACTTAAGAGATAAAAAGAACAAGATATAATAATCAGGATAAAGATAGTGTTGTATTGTCGATCAAGGCATGTCAAAATGAAATGAATATATCTCAACTACCTCAGAATCAGAGGTCAAATTCTAGCAATTATTCGTGATGGAGTCTGCATAGCATTGATAGTTATCTTAGAACTTGTTAAGTCTCTACATCTACTGTGATCTTAAATTCGCTAATACCAGCAAGATTTGACAAGATAGATTGAGACCTTATAACGTCGGCGAAGCTTGATAATGCTTGCGCTGTGGAATCAGAAATAGAAGAAGTAAAACATCAGAAGTCTGTAAGGAGTATCTTCGCTATCAGCTTTTGCTGGAAGAACTTGAAGAAGTCTTATTACACGTATTATGTTATGTAACGTTTTACACCTGTATGCGTAGCAGTAGGAGTAGTGGCATCTGAGTGTGAGACCAGAAGGAGCTTCAAACCATCCATAAAGATCTGCCAACACATACTCAGACATAGGTGAAGTTTTTCTGCAAAAACATACCTAATCCAGGAAAGAAAGCAATTACAGGTGACAATTGATGTCCAAGGCCTGGGTAAGTAATCAATGTGCATTTATGCATCATTCATAAGAGACAGTACTAACAAGACTAGATATTTGAATGGCCAAAAAAACTGCCAAAAATGATGCATACTTTTAAGATTGGATGGTCTTTGGTGTCCATGCTGCGCTCCAACGTTAGTTGGTGTCTGGAAGAATTATAAGTCTATTCTAATACAGTGTAAATTGATAGTAATTGAAGAAGGACTATATTATTTCAAGAATTGAAGCCTCACAGGATGGTTCGCCTTATGTCTATGTTGCAATTAGTGACCCGAATGACTACAAAGCTGGTAGCGAAAAGCAGCAAAATCCTTTTGGTCCAAACATGATGGCATTCACTTCCCCAGAAGATTTGATGAAAAATTTACCGAAGATGATGTCAAATATATCCCGGATAACTGGTGGTGGTGTTGTCACTGATTCCCCTACGTTTAAAGTGAGTATGAGAGAGTACGAAGACATGGCCATAAAAGTAGGCGATAATGTTACGATAGAAATAAAAAAATCAGATAGCAGTGGAATCTAGATATTAATTTCTCGCACTAAAGTCGCAATGCTACGTAAGACCGGTTCAAATGCCCACAGAGTATAATTCTATATTGGAACCCAAATCGGCAGGCTGTGCTTGGATTTTCGAGTCCAAAGTCGCTGAGCATCAATTAATGGGGGTCTTCTCTGAGAAATGGAAGCTTTCGACAACTTTATCGTCCGCCTCTGCAACGAAGAATAATGGTTTTCAGGCCAAGCTAAAACAAAAGGCCCCTTCGCAATTGCAAATACTATAAAATATGTTCTTAAGCGTCAATTTGTGGATATAAATGTCATGATGGTAAAGCCTATCTTCACACCTTAAAGGATTGGTAAGATTACCATGGTATTACAGTTGAACAAAGTCCAAAAGATTATTCTTATTTTTCTAATATTAACATCGGCAGGGTCGTGGTTGTTGCTTAGTAGACAATCCGATGCTGATAATAATAATGTCATGATGAGGGCAATGATGCTATACGATCCAGTAGCAATTTCTTTATTCACTGCAAGCTGGACGGTTGGCATGGCTGCGATGATGCTTCCGGCTATAACACCTATGGCGTTGCTGTATAATCGACTCATTGGTGGAGGGGATGATACTACGCATAGGCAAAAACAAATAGATGAAAATTTGATGGCAGAAGAAAAACCGAAATATAATAATAAAAAATCTGTTTCGCTTAAACTGATTGTGTTTGTAACCTGCTACCTGGCAGTATGGGCATTGACAGGAGTTGCACTTCTTCTAGGATGGTCGATTCCTTTGAATTCGCTTTTGGGTGGAAATGTAAAACAACAGGAGTTGGTTGATACAATTTTTGGAGTTGTATTAATATTGTCTGGCTTATATCAATTCAGTCCATTAAAGACAAAGTGTCTCGGGTACTGTGAATCTCCAATGAGTTTCTTTATGAAAAGATGGCGAAACGGGGTATGGGGAGCAGTCAGGATGGGTGTATATCATGGCCTCTACTGCCTTGGATGCTGTTGGCCATATTTTCTCTTGATGGTTGCTTTAGGATGGATGAACTTGCTATGGATGGGACTGTTTGCTGCAATAATTTTTGGAGAGAAAATTTGGTCACGGTATGGTATTTGGGTTGCAAGAATAGCAGGTACGGGATTTGTCATTACCGGATTATTTACGATGATAGGAATAATCACTCTACAGAATAATGTCACCGTTAATAACATACAGGGTAGTACCAGTAGCAGCGGTAGCGGCATTAGTAGTGAGAAGATAAAGGATAGCAAATCCAATGATAATAAGATGAGCAATATGAAGGGAATGAGCTTTATCACAGTTAGTAACGATAGTAGCGAAAGCCATTTGACCATTTAATTGTAAGCACAGATATAGACGTCAACGATGGAACAAATATCGATAGAAAAGTAGCTGCATTATTAGTTGTCGTTACTTTAGTAACGACTTTCAAATTCTGCTTGTAACACGTAGTGGTTACGCTAATCAATGGGACTGTTTATGGAACAGCTAAAAGAGTTAGCAAGCTATCAACACCTGCTGTAAGATATCCAATTAATCTTAAATAACGAAGTCCTTAACTCCCGAGATAAAACTACTGCATTTAATGGTCCGAAGCCTAAACTACAAAGATGCCTCTGAACCCGTATGCACACATACTATTTCTGGTGAAACGATTGAAGAATTATTAGAAAACGCAAAGAAATGCATGGAGTGTCAGTGGCACTATATAGTGACACTAGCAATTAGCTAATAGCTAAAAATTATGTAAAAATAAAATCGCTCTTCTGACAGCCTGTTAACTTATGTTAACGTAATCAAAGGAGGCGCCACGGAGACACAAAATTAGAGACGAGTTAGCTCAAAGCAAGTCAAAAATGATTGATGTAACGTTAAAATATTAGATCTATTATTAAGTGATATGGCAACAACGACTGCAACAGCAGCTACTACCAGTAAAAATAACGTTCCAAAGTGGAAGGTTTCTGGGGACTGGTTTGATGTTTGCAATTGCAATACCCCAAGCTCCAACTTTTGAAGACTGTGCTGGTGTTTTGGCATACCATATCAAAAAAGGAAACTATGGTGATGTTTCCCTTGGCAGCATGAACGTACTAGCCTTGATAAGTTTCAAAGGTAATCTTTGGTCAGGCGATGGGTCAACAAAAGTGAGTCTTGCTCTCTTTTTCGATGAGAAAGCCAATGAACAGCCGCGAGAAGCTCTGAATATGATTTTCAGTGGAAAGGCTGGTGGTTTTATGGCTGAATTTGAAGTTTATAGGAGAGGTCCGCGGGGTGGAATATGCACCGATCAAGTTTGAAGTAGCAGATGACTTAGCCTACTGGAGTGCAGAGATACCAGGAAAGATTGTTGCAAGAGCTGAAGCGTTAACTGGACCCACGACTCCACCTGGCAAAAGAGTTCAAACTATTAACCCACCTGGAAGTGAAGTAGGACCGGGAGGAGTTGCAACATGGGGGAAATCTTTAGCAGACGAAGCCTATGCGATGGGGTTTAAATGGAAAAGAAAAGGTAGATCAAGCAAGCATATCGCTTTTGAATGGAGCGGCCCATAAATCGTCTATTGTAATCACAGTGAACTCATCTTTAGTTTGTTAAAAGAATAAAATCTTAGTATTGCCTTTCTTCTTTACTATGAATACTTTATTCTGATCGGAAAGTGATTTCTCTTTTAAAACCTAATAACATCATCTACTACTGTGGCATTAGTGTAGCATTTATGGAGTCATAGATTTGTCATATTCGAACTATCTTTTAAGCTATCTAGTTTCCAAATTTTGTTTGCTCGGGTCTCTTAGATATGCTATGTCTGTTGCCAATAGTGGGCGTGCAGCTAAGACAATCGCATATACAAACGGAGAGAGGGATAAATGGTGTTGAGCACGGCAGTAGCAACGAGAAGAGATTGTCTGTATCAAGAAAGGATATAAAATGATTCCTTAACCGGACTCCCTAACTGGACTTAGCGGAGCATTAATCTTGAGACGTCGCTTAAGACGAGTTTTTCCGAGGTAGAGTCGGGAAACATTTGAAGGTAAGAATTGTCTAAGTCCTGGTTTAACTGACGGATTCCACTTTCTGTCCTTCCAACTTTTGTCCCAGAATCATTCCAGAGTATGCAAATTCATTTTTCGTTGTCGCTTTTGTATATTTTGAAAACAAAGAATCATCAATACAAGAACCGTGCATTGGGAATATCATCTTTGGCAAAAGTTTTACAAGTCTTTCAGTAGTTTTTCTTACAGGTCCCTCACTAGCGAAGATCCCCGAAGATCTATAGAGAGAAATCATTGTATCTGACAATCATCAGAAACTACGGGCTTGTTTACTCCAGGTTGTGCGAACAAGTCAGATGGGAAAAGTGATTTGGTAATGTCTTCAAAAATCATCATGCTATCCCAATGATGAACATGCGGAGTCATAAGAAATCTTAGTGTCCTTTTTCCTGTTTTCAGAGTTTCATTATCCCAGAATGAAATATGATCCACAGGAAGATTATTCCATCCAGTCAGGTTTAACTTTGAGGTAAGATCGCTGCAAACTAGTCTTGCCTTTGGACATTGAGAAATTCCATTCCTCCCCATTCGTCGCTTTCAAAATGTAAGAGTGCTACGTGAGTTAATTTTTCTAATGGGATAACCTCTTTTACTTTCTCTTCTATTTTTTCATACATTCCAACAGGTCCTGTGTGAATAATGCTCGGTCGTTCATCATCAATTAAAAATTGATTAAATGTAATTCCATGGTCTTGCACAAATCCTGCTATCCTATAGATACCGTCATGAATTTCGGAAATTGTAACATCGATATTTAGGGTGTAGACTACTCTTACTAACTTCTGGCATAATTAGTCCATACCAGGAATCCAGAGCTAGATAAATATTGATAATTTAGGTTCTGTCAAGTCTTCGGGCCACGCTCGACCTTGTCAAAAAGCGGGACATGCCATTTATGCGTGCTACTGACTAAAAGTCAGTCAAGACACGTTTTACAAGCAAAAGACTTTTTACGCGAACAATTAAACACAGTAGAAACCGACGTATTAACATACGTTTAATGCGGGACGTGGACCTCGATAAATGCTGGTCATGCAATCGCAATTATCATTTAGACATCATTACGCACATTTTCATAAACAAGCTAAAAGTTAGCCTAATCTGTTTGTGATAGCACCGTTCTAGGTCAATGTTTTTGAGTATAGAAGTGAAGCTGGAGCCTTGAGTCGCGGCAGTGAAGACTGGCCTGAAATGTTTGAACAGAATGATTGAATCCCTGGAGCCACATATTGTTTCGAGTATACAAAAGCTATTCACGGAAGGAGAGAGAATAAGAAATAAATTTGATAATGAACTCAAGAGGGGATTGAAAACAACGATTGTTGAGATAGAAGATGGCTATTTTGCTGGCAAATGTGATTACGAACAAAATTTACTAGAGATTTAATCGTAGTAGATTGTCCAGACCTTTTATAGTAAAAAAATGTCCCGTAGACTTGATAGAACCTTAATTTGATCCCGTTTGTGATTTGCTCGATTCATAGATGCCTTATCATGTTATTAGTTTAACCAACGATACCGCTGCGCGTAGTGTCATAAACTTAACATAATCAATGTGAGCGAGACGCCTATTCTTACACAGTGACCCCTGTGAGTTATGTATTAACATAAACTAATATCAATCTAATTGAAAAATATCTAGAATGTACTAGAGTTTGGAACTGCATCTCCTCTCATTCTCGAGTTACCTTCAGTAGTATTCCATGCGAATCCAGATAGCAACATTCAAGCGGTTACGCAAGTCTTAAGCAGATATGACAACGATTTTTAAGATACATAAAGGAAAGGTCTCCAAAAGATAATTGACTACTGAGTTCGGCAAATATGCCAGAAAATGCACAAAACCCGTAGCCGGAGCCCACACAGGTAGTGTTTGGATCGAAATACAAACCCTGTCGGTAACGACAGGGTTGATCAAAACAAAGAGATAAAATAATGTTACATTCAGCTATTTTGGTAAGAATCGTAATTGGATTTTGACAATAGTGATATTCATCGAAAATTATCAAAATCCAGTGTATTATACTTTCTTGTCCTCTTTGCGCCAATGGCATTAGTATTAGAATTTACTCATTCTGAACCCTTCTTAATTTTCATTTTTGCAGCTATTGCGTTGATTCCCCTTGCAAAGTTAATAGGTGATTCAACTGAGCATCTGGAAATACATTACGGCACAACCATAGCTTCTTTGCTCAATGTGACTTTTGGTAATGCTGCCGAAATTATAATAGGAATAGTTGCTTTATCTGCAGGATTAGTAAATCTAGTAAAAGCATCCATTATAGGTTCTATCATTGGCAATATACTCTTAATTTTTGGATTGAGTCTTGTTGTAGGGGGTCTAAAGCAGAAAGAACAATTTTTCAATAAGGAGAATACAAGCTACCAGTCTTCAATGTTGTTCTTAGCAATAATCGGATTGGCAGTTCCTACTATTTTATCCATTACCGTATCAAATCCAACAACAGAAGTAAGTTTAGTAGGGCAAGGGAACATTCAATTCATTAGCGATGTTCTTGCATTTGTATTACTAGGAGTATACGTAGCCAGCATAATATTTACATTTGTTACTCATAAACACTTGTTTGCAATTCCTTCGATGGAAAGGGAAGAAGTGAATGGACTAAGAGGAATTAAGGGTAACAAGCTTTACAAAGATATAGACAATCAACGACAACACTCCGAGGATTCGCATTGGAGCAAGAAAAAATCTATCTTACTGCTTGGAGCTGGTGTGATTGGGGTTATTCTGGTAAGCGAAATATTGGTTAGCTCTGTAGAAGTGACAATTAAAAAATTTGGATTTGGTGAAGTGTTCGTTGGCGCAATTATCGTAGGTATAGTAGGAAATGCTGCAGAACATAGTAGCGCAATTCTGCTTGCAAGAAGAGGTAAACTTGATTTATCAATAGGAATCGCAGCTGGTTCTGGAACACAAGTAGCCATTTTTGTAGTTCCAATACTTGTAATAACCGGAATCGTTCTTAATAGACCATTTAACCTAGTCTTCACAATTTATGAACTTGCTATGGTTTTTCTTGCAGCTTTAATATTGAACTTGATTGCGCATGATGGGAAGAGTAACTGGTTTGAAGGAATCATGCTAACTGCGGTATACATTATGATTGCTGTTGGATTTTTCTTTATACGATAAAGCCTTGCGTCAACAAATAATTTAGTGATCATCATCTGGAAGCTGGGAGTTTGATTATAGTTTTTCTTTTTCATTTCTACCCCTCGCTTTTATCACTTCTAGCAGTCTCAATTATACAAGCGCACTAACAAATATTTCTCCTGGACGAATTTCAAAAGGTAATAATAATAATAATTAATTCACACTTATCGACTTGCATGACAGTTTGGTAAAGACATCTAGCTCGACAGCGGGGATCAGTTAGCAAACAACCAATCAATTGGCAATTGAAAAATTGGATTTGGAGAAGATGCTGCTTGAATTTCTGAGGGTTTTATTATTTTTCCAAAGAATCAGGACTAGAATTCACATTACTCTCTTGAGGAGTCATATAAGTGAGATAAATAACTATATTATTTCAGAATTCTCTTTTCCTATACCGCTACATGTGCTGTGGATATGTAACTATAGCAATACTGGTGGAAATAAAACTCCTTAATAGGATGCTTGTCCTTCTGATTGATAATGAGTTATGAATAGACCGTTAAGGATGTAGAAAAGACATTGGGCATGCTCCCTGGATTTTTTAAGAATACACCAAAAGATGTTCTTCCACAAATGTGGCCGCTGTTTAAGAAATACCAAATCGGCGAATCTCTAATCCCTAAAAAGTACAGAGAAATGATGATGCTGGCGTCAGCCGCTGCTACAAAATGTCCATACTGTCAGACTTATCACAGAGAGGTTGCAAAAATGTTTGGCGCTACAGACCAAGAGTTAAACGAATTAGCTTTGGTCGTAGCTGAAAGCGCCTTTTGGAGTAATATATTGCATGTACAAAATTATGATTACAATACATTTGTTAAAGAGCTTCAACAGATTGGAGAACATATGTCAAAACAAAAATAGTCAAAACAGCATTCTAGGATAGGTTAGCATAGCGCAGAAGAAAGCGGCATTGACAGATATACTAATACGTCCACTCAGAGAAAGTGAAATTTCCAAGGCCGATCATATCTTTAGATTGGCTTCTCGTACTTTCATTGGTTTACAATATCCATTGACATTCTATGGTGATGCAGGCTTTATACGCACACGATTTATGGCTAATCCATCGGGGTCCTTTGCAGCTGAAGTTAATGGTGAGCATGCAGGGTCAAATTTTGTAGCTAACTGGGGTAGCGTTGGTATTTTCGGACCATTAACTATTCGTCCAGATATTTCGACGAGAAGTTGAAATATTTAATGAGACAGTTACTGTAATCTTTTGTCATTTTGTTCCCATTGAGGAGATACAATATTCATGGAGAATCTCAATATATGAGTGGACATTGCTGTAGCTCTATATGTCAAATTGGTACAACCAGCTGATAATCAATAGGTGCGGTAAATCCTGAAGATATTAGACTGGTCTTAAGTGTCGTTTTACTATTGCGAGTAATAGAGGAGGACTTACCCTAGTATATCATGCACTTCGTCACTATACCCGTCCGTATATCCATTACAGAAATCCTTTGAATGTGTGCTTGGGCAATCGTAGTTAAATGCATGTATATCTTGACTACTTGACTCCCAATCATGATTAGAATTGTTGACACCCCGTGAATAACCTAGATTGTATGATACTCCTCGGTTGTACCCAGGTACATATCCATTACAGAACGTCTTAGAATGTCCTAAGGGACATGAATTATTGAATTGGTGGTGTTCATTTACTGCATTATTGTATCCATCATGATTTCCTATGTCATAGCAAGCTGGAAATCCGGGCTGACCACAATGTGTGGGATCAGTAACTCCCTGTACATACGCTCTTCCACTACCATCACTTCCGTATTCATATCCGTTACAAAATGCCTGGCTATGACCTGTTGGACAACTAGTCCCGAGGGCATTCGTTCCGGCTTGATAGCCTAAAGTATAACAGCTAGGCCATGCCGGTTGATCGCAATGTGTCGTATTTCCTGCTCCTGCATTCCACCCAACACAATATTTTGCGCTGTGACCACCAGGACAACTAGTCCCAAGATGGTTCTTTCCAGATTGGTAGCCTAAACTGTAGCAGGATGGATATCCAGACTGATCGCAATGTGCAGCTTCTTGTTGAGAAGACACCCCTGGATTGTTATTATTAATAGTTGGACCTCCAGCAGCTGCCGTATATGCATTACAAAATGCCTGGCTATGACCAGGAGGACAGTTGGTCCCAGGAGCGCTCTTTCCAGCTTGGGAGCCCAAACTAGCACAGAATGGGAATCCAGGCCTATCGCAATGTGCAGTGCTTTCTTGTCGGGAGGACGGTCCTGGGCTATTGTTATTACTTCCAGTACCTCCTCCAGCATTGCTACCACTACTACCGCCAGCGCTGCTACCGCTAATGCCAGACGGGTTAGCTCCTGTCGATGATGACGAGGTGGTCTTTGTTGCATTCTTTGCAGCCGCATATACGGTATGATAGTTAATTGAAACAAAACTTGCTGTTCCAGACAATATCATCAACAATGTAGTTACCGAGATTATACTCAACATAGCTAATTTTTTAGAGTTGGAATCTTTGAAAAAATCGTTCATTAAAATGTGAATAGACGGACCAAATATGTAAGTTTACAAAAACCACAATCTGAAATCATACTTCATATTATTGCTTACCCAAGAAATAAGTTTAAGTGCAGAAGACACAAATGTAAATGCGGTAAGAGACTTCATATCTGTTGCAAGCTTTTTGCCACTAAAGAGTTGACATTGAAGGTGTTGAAACAGATTAAGAATACCGAACGGATAGTCAACTACGCTGTCAAGGCTGATTTTACGTTTACATTTCTGGAGCCGCAAATGGCAGAGCAATAGAGGGCAAAAAGCCTGTTTTAGTGATACTAAAAATGATTTAGAAAAGATCTTATTGTATAATTTTCTGCAATAAAGTAAGAAGGTGTTTGTATGGCCGCAAAAGACGAACATCCAGAAAGATATGGTGGGTGGCTAAATGAATCGGAATCTCTTGGTATTAGCTCAAATAGAATAAACGAGCTGAATGATTTGAAGGAAATCAGCGGCCTAGCTGAAAACATAAAAAAGGGCTTTTATCAAGAGTATGAAAGCAGGCCTATCACTATCAAGGGCTACGAACGAAAGTGACTATTATGATGATAGCCATTAGCGGCTGCTGGCTGGACTACCAACCATGATAACAGCCCATACATACGTACAAGCGTACAGATGACATATGTACTGACTCTAATTGACTGGCTGCGTTTATCCCAATTGAACCACGAGGAATGCAGCCTATATCTTAAAAAAAGAGAGGAGTAGGAATGAGGTGGATTACAGAAATTACAAGAGAAAATATTCCATACGGCGTGGAAGCAACGAATTTTGCTGTACTTCGTCATTTAGATAGAATCACGGCAAGTGGTTGTCTTTACTTCAGGAATCCACATGTTTGATCCCAAGCTTTCATGATTTTTCTAAACAGCTTCCTAACTTGGATGGGGCTCGCCGGATCTTCAGGCCTATTTCGTTATCAATCCTGATAGAGAGACTTATACTTACCTATCATAGTTCTGCTCTTACTCTTTTCGCCAGATCATCTATATCAATTGGCTTCCTATTAAAACGTCCTCCCACTTCTACCAATACTGCCGCTAATTCCTCGTCATTTATGTCAGCAACTTTAACTGATAGCAGGAATTCTTTTAGTACTTCATAATCCTCTTCAAACGCCGTCACAAAAAAGACTTTAATTTTGTTGTCTATCTTTTTAATTTTTGTACAAGGTGCAAAGCATGCATATTTGGCCTTACAACGTTCTAGAGAGTCAGTAGTAAATACCCACCCCACGTCACGCAATCCGGTATTATTGGTATATCGTTAACCACAAAGTTCGCATGAAATCTACTAAAGGCAGGTGAGAAAAACTGACGCCTCACTGATATATTTAATAAACATTTGTGGTAGTATATGACTTTAATGTAGCGTCTTCATATGGTGAACTGAATCTAGCACACAGTAGTAAGTAGTTACATAGTGATAATCAGTAACAGTAACAATTATTACTATAATGGGCAAGACGTATGCTGTTTTAATGTCTTACAAAGAGGCGTCAAACATTGATCCCAAATTTAGCTCCACTAGGGGCACGAAGGGTGTAACTGTCGGCACCTTAAAAAAGTATGAAGATGATTTACATTCAGCAGAGAAATGTTTAGAAGTAAATTCCAACGATGCTTTCGCGTGGTATCAAAAGGGCGCGGCTCTTAACAACTTGAATAGGTACCGGGAGGCCATAAGAAGCTTTGAAAGGGCTTTAGAGATTCGATCTGGCCTTGCGATAGCATGGTACAACAAGGGTTCAGCACTTGTAGCATTAGGAGAATATGAAGAAGCTGTGAAAAGCTTTGATATGGGGTATAGCAATTAATCCTAATGGCCCTAGAGCTTGGTATCAGAAGGGTTCGGCTCTTGTCAATGACATAAAAAAATATAATGAGGCATTAGAATGTCTCGATAAATCCATAGAGATCGATCCCAACACTAATCCAGGATCTTGGACCGATAGAGGGGCAGCGCTTGCTAATTTGGGCGAATACGAGCAAGCCATAGAAAGTTATGATAAAGCTATAGAGATTGGTCCCAATGATGCTACAGCATGGACTGATAAAGGTGCGGTGCTAGTCAAACTAGGGAGATATGAAGAAGGACTGAGAGATTATGATAAAGCTCTACAAATTTGTCCAACGGATGTCCATACAAAGAACTTGAAAGGAGCGCTTCTTCTCCAGTTAAAAAAGTACGAAGAAGCCATAAGCTACTTTGATAAGACTTTAGAGATAAATCCCATCGATTCTATAGCTTTGTTTAACAAAGGAGTAGCACTAAACAATCTAAGACGCTACAAGGAAGCTGTGGTGACTTACGATAAGGTCATTCAAATTGGAGACAATCTTGGCAGAGCATGGTATAATATTGGAATATCTCTGGCTAATCTGGGTAATTATAAGGAAGCCATAAGGAGTTATGATAAAGCACTAGAATTAAATCCTGATGATGCACAGACAATATACGAGAAGGCTATATCCCTAAACAATCTGGGGAAACATAAAAACGCTGAAAAACTTGTAAGTAAAGCAAGAGATATGGGGTTAAATGTATAACCGGCCTAAATTTCAATAAATATGCTATGTGGCAGTCCTGGCCTTAATCTGCCCAATCATATTGCCAACGAAACTCTATCCAAGTCATTATACCCGATAATCCGAGCATTCATCTCCCCCAAGACTGAAAGAGCTTTTTTAATGATAGTTGGAGTTTATTGCACCAACCAGTTGCAAACCGATTGTCGAGAAGCAGCTAAGAGAAGAGAAAGCAAAATGAATTCATGACAGTGTCATTGTATACTTTGACCCATCACTGATTGCGAAAGGAGAACTAAAGAATAGGCCAGAGAAATCAGGCTACAATAATACTCGCGTGTCTCGATAAATAGAGAATGGTTCAATACAACTGTGGGTGTGTAATCATACGCTTCTGCTATGATCACATGCCAGCATGCCATTAAGAGATATTCACAAAGCCCTCTGCGATATGCCATCGTCTATTATGATCTTGAAATTCTGTGTTTTATTGCTTCAGTAACTATTCTGATTGCATTACCTCTATTTGCCTTTACAAACACGGAGCGTCCAAGTAATTTCATATATAGATCCTTATCCGAAGTCAAAATAAAAGCAGGAATATTTACATAGGATTTAAAGACCTTAATTACATCATTGTCAGAGGTTCCTGTGGGGATTATATCTACGTAACAATTCATTTCTGGACTTGTTAGATTTTGGATTAGGTCTAAAATATACAATTTTCCTAATTTGCGTCTTACTGATTCATCTATCACGATTACTGCTGCGCTGTCTTCAGGGATAGAGCTTGTTAGTCTGGGAACAATATCATTGTACGAATCCCATTTTTGAATACTCTTTTTCTTTATCGGTGATAGAGAAGCCTGTGGTAGATTCTGTTTATGGTTATGAGCTTTATCTATGTCATAGTGAAAACATGATAGGAAATCTCTGCAATAGTAGCAGAAGCCACACTCTTGACATAAGGGCTCTACTAATGTTGGTAGAAATTCAGAATAGCAGTTAAAACACTTCATGTTCTTACATCTGCTGAGAGTTATCAGAATAGCAATTTAATGTTAATCTCGTATTGAAGCATTGAAGTCAAAGTCAGTCTAAGGGATAACTATCAGAAGAGAGATTACCTAAACTAGTTGATTATCCCTGTGAACTTGAAGAAAGTTTGCGTATTTATCGGTTCTTTATTTTCAGTTTCGTAACCTGGAATACAGAAATGTATCGTGGTGGGTGCGCGTATCCAACGCTCGTACCAGCAGCAACGGAAGTTAGAAAAATATCTCATAGCATAGACTTAGTTAAATTTATTTTGACATAAGTTTTTAGACAGAGTATCAGAATGCATCTTCTGCGTCGACATGGACGGGACAAAGAAAGGAGACCAAAAGATGATGGTAATGCCGTAGAAATTGAAGAGCGGCAATATCATGGGAAAGAGAGGAGCAATAATACAACAAGAGCAATGGACTCTACTGAAAATCTTCTCAGGATGATCTGGGAGTTGGTTGTATGGCCGTTAATACTTGAAAACGACCGGACGTACTTTACCGTAGTAGAATATAGAGTAAAAATGGCCGAATTCTGTGCAGTATATGAAATCCAACCCCTGAAATTATCCGGACTTTTAATAGCCATGGTAGCGAAGGGCCTTCTAACAAAGCGTGGTAATACTTATTCGATTCATTCTAGACATATGCCATATATGCAAAACAAAATTAGTCTTGGATACGGTCTTGTCGTTAAAGAGGTTTATGCTATGGAATGAGGTGTTATGGGGTTCAGGTTCATTGCCACAGGATATATGATTGACCTTTATCCTTCCTCTATTAGACTATGACAATGATGGCTCCAGGAAGTTGCAAATAATATAGATCTATTCTACCAGTCGGCAAGATTGTATTCATACCATGCCAAATAGAACGAGTCGACGAAACATTCTTACCGGCAAATTTAAGATGATGTGAAATCTTCAAGCTTCATCAATGCCAAATCTTTCAGTTGTCGAAATTGGCCTTATTATTTCATTTATACGTTCTATTAGCTTTCCGTTTTCAATAGGCTTTCGAATAAGACATTTAGCATTTAATGAAGAAAATATATCGTCATATCATCCATAATAGTTCCTTAAATGGTATGCTTCAGTCCCGAGAGGAGTCACGCACACACGCCAAAACGCAGTTGGTCACTCGTGAGCCCTGAGGAGTTACTGACGTTCTGTCCATATCCTATGTGAGTGGAGACCAGACATAGAGGAACCGCAAACAT
The DNA here is from genome assembly GCA_003176995.1 of Candidatus Nitrosopolaris wilkensis. Taxonomy (GTDB): domain Archaea; phylum Thermoproteota; class Nitrososphaeria; order Nitrososphaerales; family Nitrososphaeraceae; genus Nitrosopolaris; species Nitrosopolaris wilkesensis. The sequence continues at coordinate 767 of QHBN01000249.1, read as the reverse complement.
GCCCACGGCCGCTGCAACTATTGATCTACACATTTCTGCTCAATCAATAGACTCGGGGTATAGCATCTATATACACATCATGATTCTAGCTAACAATAATAGTCACTGTAGATGGACTACTAACAGCACCCGTACTATCTGTAACTGTCAGACTAAATACAAGGGACGTTGCCCCTGTCGGTGCCGTAAATGTTGGAGTAGCTGTATTTGCTCCAGTTAGTGTTACTGGTGTTCCAGATGTTTGCACCCATGAATAAGATATGATCCTATCTCCATCGGGATCAAAACTTCGTGAACCATCTAACGAAACGAGGGAACCTCTACTTACGACTTGATTTGGACCGGCATTTGCTATCGGTGCTGTGGGTGTTGGTGTTGGTGTTGGTCTCGAGACCAATATATTCACAGTACATCGGTTTCTAGATTCTGAATTTGAGTTGCCTTATTATCGCGAGATCCTTGAATGTTGGAAGCAGTGTTTATACAAGGATGTGTAGACTGAAGGTATTATGAAGACGAACACTCCTGCTATTACTAGCGACGCTGATACTATCATAGTTGTGGTGTTACTGTTATAGTTACCGAGGACGGAGCGCTTATGAGCCCATTGCTATCTGTTACAATTAAACTAAATGATACAGTCGTAGTCGTTGTACTGTTAACACTAGGCGCTGTGAATACAGGTCTGGCTGGATTAGCTAAGTTTAGACCAATACTCTGACCTGGTGGTTGGTTCCATACATGTGATACTATGGTAGCACCGTTTT
>QHBN01000248.1 GCA_003176995.1 Candidatus Nitrosopolaris wilkensis | reverse complement strand
GGATCTACTCCTTTGGAACAATGAAACTTCAAGCATCGTCTTCAGCGGCGACGACTACCTCACAACTGAAGTAATCTATTTTGCGAGATAAGGCACTAAGATATATGGAAACTTAATCGAATAACCGAAAACTGACCTTCTGGTTATAATGTTGCCATAGAATCGGAAAGTGTGATAGTTGTGGTAAGCCTCTTCAGATGCCATATTATCTATACTATCATAATCTTAAAACCGGCGAGTGTGTTTCTGTACTGGTGGTATTTAACCCCAGCCAATTATACTATGACATATAAATAGTAGTCTTTCTATCTATCTGTTACATTTGTCACACTATATCTTACTCATAAATTGGACGGAGCAAGGGATCAACAAGATCAAAGAATCTTCAGACCGTTACAGTTCCTTCAAAGCATCGGTCGAAAAAGCAGGTGGAAAATTGATTGGAGGTTACTATACTTTCGGTGAACATGATGTGATAATAATTATAGAAGCTCCAAATGATGAAGCAGTAATGTCTCTGATGCTCAAAGTTGGGTCATATGGAAATGTGAGAACCAAAACCTTGAAAGCATTTACCGCTGAGGAAGGAATGAAGATTATCAAGGATCTTCCATAACCTTTTGAGTAACAGACAGATGACAGATGGCAGAAAAAGTTTCACGTTTAGAATTGACGTTCAAAGACTCGGTTGAAACATTTCTGGGAGATCTACCACTCGATGTGAAGGTTTGGGCAGGCTTGCTAATCAATAAAGGAACTGTTATCATACCTACACATGAAGAGAATAAATTGTATCAAGTATTTCACGTTTTATGCGTGTTCTGATCATTCTCAGAGGCCCACCTGGGTCAGGAAAGAGTGAAGTGGCAAAGGCCCTGAAAGAGAGTGCTGGAAATAGCAATTACGAACTATTGGATTTGGATCAGACAATAGAAGATAAGTTCGAAAGCAATATGATAGTTGCATTAGATAAAGAATTCGTAGTCGGAGAAATGCACTTTGGCGACGGGCATACGACAGAACCTGAAATGTGGATAAGAAGATTCAGGGAAAAAGATTACAAAATGTTATCAGTTGTTCTAAGGGTATGCTTCGATACATGCGTTAAACGAGCTATATGCAGGGAAAAGCATCCACTTATCCCAACTGACGCTATACGCCAGTTTAATCTCTTTTATCAAAAATATCAAAATATTTTTGTACACAAAACTAAAGTCGAAGAAATTTGGGTAAACAACGAGAATAAAAACCCATCAGAAGTAGCTAAGGAAATAATAATAAATTCTACCAGTGTTTGTTCTTGAGTGACCAGGTTAGAATAGTCTTGGAAATCTATAGTCAATAGTAGCATTTAATCATAGAAGCAATATTGTTTGGCTTGGTGTCAGTTCATGACTTCCTGGCTAAGGAAAAGGATGGTAGCAACAATACGTCTGTTATTTTGCCGTAGTAATATTAGTTGTCGATGTTTCTTTGCATCTAGTTCTCTTGCCCTCCTAAAGCTACTTCCATACTGACCAATGTCGGTATAAATCCTGTTATTATCCACAGAAGATTTCAATCATTTCCATGTTATAGATATTTCATTCTCTAAATAAATTCAACTAAATTTTGCACTTTACGAATGAGAACAGTAGCTGATTAATCAGAGGCCATTTGTGATATGGACTCTGCCACTGATAATAATAGGTTTTGGTAAGAATGGTTTACTAAATAGCTTCCGACACGATCAGGCTAAAACATTATTTTTATCAAATGCTAATAATTTTTTTATGGATGTATGTCTTCAAACTGTGGCTAGTTGCGGTAAGAAGACTCAAGATTGTACGATTTCTTGTCATCCTACATGATTATTATATATATAACAGAATGCAATCCTGAATTCATGTCTGGCCATATCGTGGTGAGAGGAAAGAACAATGGGAGTTATCCTTTCAGTTACTTGTATACAAAATCAAGGAATTTTTCAACTCATCTACCTCATCTAATGTGAGAATAGGCGAGCAGGTCTTTGCAATTGTAAACCCTTATGGGTAATGGGTATTGGGCATGGAGATAGTTAGATTGTTAAAAGTAACAGGGCTAAAACACGGATGGCTAAAGTATTGCATTCCCAATAAGCCAATATAGGTTTAGTATGAATGGACTTGTTCCTTGCGTTCGCGCAACTGCTTTTTCTTTCTAAACCGTTCTTCACACTTTCCATATTTAAATGGGTTTTCGAATTATTGGCTATGTTTGGGATCAAAGAGTCTTAACAATACCTTTTTGGTTCGCATAATTTTGTTTAACTTGATGTTTCCTATTAGGAGTAATGTAGTCATCGACGATTCAGTTCTATAATACATATGGTTGATTGAGATGCTCTTCAGTCTATCATTTGAACAGCTTTACAACTTTGATACCAGTGTTTATTGAAATAAGAAATACTCCCCAAGCTGTTAATTCTGCCAATGCGAGAGCCTGATATGGTTGAACAGATGATTGTAGCAAGGAATAATGAATATATAACTTTGTTACTATGAAGATGATTTCAGAAAATGAAAAAGTTCCAAATAATTTCTTTGTGTCTTCTTTTACGTTCTTGGAATTTTTGTTTCCTGTTAATGGATCTACATATCTTGACTTGTTATCTCTATAAAAAAGCAAAGCAAAAAGTGGAATATAAACACAGTATCCTATTAGTAATGTAATCAGTGCATTAGAGAGATTATTACTATCAAATAGTGCATAAATCTGCGTGGTAAGAGCTCCAGCAAGAAATGAAATAACTCCAGATAGAATTAGGTTCTTATTGAAGAGTATTACCTTCCTGTACCTTTGGAAAAAATTCTGTTTTCTAATGGCCATTTATTTATCGATAAAAATATCTATAAGCACATAGTTAAAATTCTTTATTTGTACTTTTCATTCTTTTGCATGGGAAGATATTATTGTCTTAGAATATTCTGCCATATAATTATTAAAGTCATTATGTATATACATCCACATATTATGGCTAGACGTTCAAAGAAATCGATAGCCGAAATATCAACACCTCGATTACTGCCGCCGCTAGTAGCACAACCACCATCATCTAGCAATGATGATAATTATGATTTACTAGAACGAAAAATCACTCTAGCAATTGAAGGCTTTACTACAGTCAAGTTTTGCGAATTGATACTGAGAGATAGAAATAGGCTATCTAAAGAGAATGCATTAACGATATGCGCTCCAGTTGGTTTGGTAGGAAAGGAGCTACTAATGCAACATTCTTGGGTTAAGAAAACGTCCCATTCTGTTCCAACTATTCTTCCGATCAGTGGTGGTTGTTTACGGCTAAGTTCTTGCATTACTTCTCGAGCTCCTTGCTCTTGATCTAATGGTATGATCAAAATTTGGTTTTAGAATGGATAGGTCTTGAATGGAATATTACGTCCATGATCTTTCAGTTGAAAGCTCTGCGAAGTGAGCAAAACACAATTGCGTCTACTTTTGTCTTGATCTTTTCCGTCCTCACTTCTTTTCTCTGTAAGAGTATGGTCTACTACTGATATTATAAAAAATTGAAAATATCTCTACTTCATCAGATTTTGCTTCATCATTTTATAGAACTCTTCATCAGACATGTTTCTCTTACCATCTAACCACGTTTCTACATCCTTTCCAGCTAAATACCTCAGACTAGGATTTTCACTTGTAACAGCCTTAAGTACTACTTTTGCTACAACGTCGGAAGAAGAGCCACCCTCCAACATCTGTTGAAAGCTGGTAGCCACGTTTTTCATAAGTTGTGAATATGGAGAATTTGGATCCTGAGATTTCTTGGCAGCAACCATACTGTTAACAAAGTTTGTTCTAATAACTCCAGGTTCAACCAAGACCACTCTTATTCCGAATGGCTCCAATTCATATGACATAGATTCACTCAGACCTTCAATTGCAAATTTTGTGCTAACATAGGCGGATCCTCCGGGATAACCAAATCTTCCCGCTCCTGAACTAATATTTACGATGATACCAGATTTCTGTTTTCTCATGATAGGAAGGACTGCTTGAGTTACTCTTATAACACCAAATAGATTGGTTTCGTACTGAGCCCTGATCTCTTCCATTGCAAGGTCTTCAAATGCACCATTTACTCCATAACCAGCATTATTCACTAATACGTCTATTCTGTTAGCTTCAGCTTTTATTGATTGAATCGCATTTTTGACTGATCCGTCATCAGTAACGTCTAGCTCTATCAGCTTTAACGGCAATTTTTCCTTCTCTGCAAGTGATTTTATATTCTCACTTTTATTCAGGTTACGCATTGTCGCGTATGTCAGAAACCCGTTTCTTGATAATGTTAAGGATGTTTCATAGCCTATTCCACTTGAGCTGCCTGTAACAACAACAACCTTCTGGCTGGCTGATAAAGAAGATGCCATGTATTATTCTCTGTAGACTACTGCTACACTACACTAATTAAGTAAGATAGTAATCCTCAGGCTACTTAGTAACGAAGATCTAACTGCATCCAGGTCGTACTAGGAAATCTTCCAACAACAGAAAAGAAGCTAAGAGTAACGGTGGACTGGATCATAGATCTATTCTTCAAAAGAGACGTAACTAGACTCAAGACATTCAGGGGGAGGAAGATTCCATTTATCAAAAATAGAGCCACTTTTTTGATAAGTAGTCCTCCATAGGAAACGGGAAGCAATAATTACTCTTATAATCCTCTCTCTAAGACTCAATATACCCTGATGACTGATGGTACCATAACGGAGTGAGAATTGGCCGTAGCAATAAGTTAGTCGTTACAATATACCGTGTCTGTTTGTGTGTTCGGTTGAAATTTCTTACACACCGATGAATGATTATTGGCCGCAACAATGAGTCGTTACAATTACAACACCGATGAACTGGTGCAATAGTTCTTACAATCCCTTCTGTAAGATGTTAGTAAGGTTATTCAATGTAAATTAAGAGATTCTAATGATGTTGTGATACTTCGTAAATGCGCTAAAGAAATGCAAGACTGAGTGATACAACTACAAGCAATTGTTGATGGCGTTAGTATTAAAGGTCTAGACAAGTATCGCATTCAATCCCCATTATTCAACCTACTTTAGGTCATCTTGGGACTGCCGGCACAGACTACTACTCAGGCAGTTTCTGGTGATATTGGGTTTTCTTAAAACCCCTACCTGTGGGTAAGCATGTTATTTACTTTAAAGGCGGTTTAAAGAGTATCAATGCTACTAGTGGCTCAAATAGTAATTACACTTTTGCAGGACCTTATGGCTGGGATTCATTCACTACTAACGTATCACTTGACAATAACAAAATCCTGACACTACCAGAAATTAGCGCTACCAGAAAAGACTTACGGAACACAAGAACAATTCAGACCCGTCTATCGCCAGCCTTGCAATTACCATCGGACTTGACAAAATCAAAATTGAAAAGAGTGCAATCAAGATTGAAGTAATTAGGAGGGAATTCATTTGTTCGTACTTTCGGGTTTACAGTTGACTCACCTTAAAACGCCTAGAATCAGGCTTTGATGATCGGGAATAAAACAAGTGTGTCTTCAATATTGTATCAACAACTTATTTTGCAACGAATGTCAACGACATAGAGGTGATTCTGAAGTACCTGAAGCTATAAAAGAATCAACTAGGAATAAATATAGCTTATACGACACTGCATACCGAAAATATTTTATTACTAACAAAATGATAGATTATCGCTTATGAAAACGTCTTATGAAACGAAAGGAAAACAATTGTTATGGGTGTTATTCGGATTAGTTGCTTTCGAGATTCTCCTTTCGACTACCGTTAGTGGCTATGCAATATCCTCGAAGGCTCTTGACGTGGGTATAACATCGCCTGAGAACGGTCAGCAGGTTCCAGTTAGCAAAATCTCTTAATCTCTGGAATATCCTCAGCTAATGGGACTAATAATTGCGAGGTATCTGTAATAATAAATAACATCAAGCCATATCAGAAAGCCGTAGGTATAGGCATACCAAGTCATTTGACCGGCCACATTTCAAATGATTATTCTACGTGGGTTTACCGTCTTGGTTTTCCGTATCCTCCGCTTAAACTAGGGGAAAACAAAATAACTGCGAAGATAACGTGTGCAGCCAACAATCATGCAATATTTAACACCGTAAACGTAACTGGAGTGCAGTAACAAGGACAAATACCACTATCGATCCATGGTGTCAATGGGGCTAATGGTTCGTCAATCAAAGGAGGTTAAGAGTGCTGAGAAGAATCATTACATCAAAAGAAAGATGTATGAGATTGATAACTTAATTAAAAATGCGGAAGCTGTCGTCGCACTACTAGCCACACAAATATACCTAACGCCCCGAAAAGCACAATTATTGTAACGCTGTTCATAAAAAGGCGTATCGCAGGATTCCTTCTTGCGACCGTTGCTTTGTTTTGAAGGCTTTGATCAGTACCAAGGATTGCATGATAAAGGGAATGCTATTGCAGCAAATAAAAAATTGGATGTTTAGGCTTTTGGTAGTTACTGTAGTACTATTGTTCTTTTTCTAAGATCCACATTACATCGATGGACCAACATTGTTATTCAGACCACGATGGCCAGAGAAAAAGCCGTGACTATGGGCATACATCCCGCTGCCGCAATAATGACCAAACATTCCTCTTCCACCAGGTTGTATCAATGCATTTGCGAATGGGATTTGTATAGTTGAAAGTACTTTTCCGTTTCCTGCATCTACTATCACTCTATGACTATTGTTGTTAGCATCCACAACATGGGCCGTGTAAACTAAGAACCCATTCACTACTCCAAGATGAGCAGAAATTACATGGGAATTTGGACCTACCGCTTTTTCGGCGCTTGTAGCAGCTGCACTCAAACTGACGTTAGCTTTAGATTGAATTATCTGCGATAGTTTTGGAAATACCTGTACTGATCCTGTCAAGTTTTTCAAAGGAACAGCACTTGTATTACTAGTACTGTTTTGGTTTTGGGCACTTGCTGCTTGCTGCATATATGTGGAAACCAAAATGCCAGTCGTTATCGATGTAGTTACAGCTAACACCGCAATCATTAACAAGTTTTTGTTTTTAGTTGTCATTTCTTTTTTTGTTTCACCTCTTAGAAAGAATAACGCAAGAGGATTAAATTAAAACATGCTAAACCATGGGAGTTAACAATGTTAACTTACAACGTTAATCAAGTCCTTAATAATCGTCCATTGAATAGTATGACAGTGATAACAAAGGTGACAAAAGTCGAGTTCAGATAATAACTTCTGCCTAAGAATGACGATAGCTAGGAAGGGTGGAGCTGATGCTAGTGTCAGTGGATCTATGCCATGACAGCAATTGATAGATGATCTTCTTTAAATTATTACTGAACAGGCTGCTCGAAGCACAATACACACCGTTATGTGTTGACGTGGTTCAAAGATGAAGAAGGCGAACGATTATGATAATGGGTAGCGTATTTAGATGGGGGAAACAAAAAAGAGGAATGCATAATCTAAGGTGTTTCGGATTCGTGCTTGTATTCCTAAATGACCACTGTGAGATTTGTGATGAGTATTGTCCTTAGAGGTAGCAAAGATCAAAGGGATACCTATTAAGTTACATTTTACATTAGTCGTTATCTCTTTCCTGGTTGCATGGACACTAGCAGTAATGCTGATGCCCGAACTCTATCCTGGCTTGGATATTTCTGTATATTGGATTATGGGTATCATAGGTGCAATCATTCTTTTTGTATCAGTACTTCTGCATGAACTAGCACACTCCATGGTTGCACTAAGGTATGGACTTAAGGTACGTGAGATAGTGCTCTTTATTTTTGGAGGAGTATCTGTGATTGAAGATCAAGATGAAGTGGCGTCCAAAGATTTTCGTAAAGAGTTCAAAATTGCAATTGTAGGTCCCATAACAAGTTTTGTTATTGCTGCTATATTAGCAACATCGTTATGGCTCCTGATGTATATGACCGTAGGATCTCATAATAATGCTGGCAATGTATCAGCGATTATAGCAGCGGGTGTACTCCAATACGGCGGCGCACTTGTTAACTTACTTTCTTGGTGGATTTAACCTTATACCTGCGTTTCCTTTAGATGGCGGGAGAATACTCAGATCAGCTCTTCTCAGATCGAAAAATGATTACGATAAATCTACAAAAATCACAGCAAGAATTGGAATAGCGATATCTTATGGATTCATGGGGTTAGGCTTCTTCACCATGATTTCTGGTTCATATATTAGTGGGATATGGTTATTGCTTATAGGGTGGTTCTTAAATAGTACAACCAGGTCCTATTTAGCACAACATCAACTGAGATCTATTTTATCGGGTATTCGCTTAGGCAGTATAATGAATAGCCATATTATAGCCGTAAGAGAGGATATGCTAATCGATCGGTTAATACACGAATACTTCAATACACCCACGAAGGACTTATTTCCAGTAACAGATGACTTTGGTCATCTAGTTGGCATGGTTACGGCCAAAGACGCCAGCAGAGTGCCGGAATACAGAAGAAATTTGGAACACGTAATAGATATTATGATCCAAAAGTCGGATCTCATAATCATGAATACAGAGAGCACTGTAGATGATGTACTAAAACACATGGGTAGAAAGCGCTCTGAGAGAGTAGCGTTTATTTGTGATCAAGAAGGAAAGCTAATGGGTCTGATTAGTAAGAGGGATATCAAGAATGCAGCAATTGAAAGAAAACACCATGTAGAGGCAGTGCACGTCACCAGTCGTGGGAATTAAGTATTAACTAATTGTTAAATTGTATACAGCTGTATGTGTTGCCCTTGATGATATAGAAGCAAATTGCGCACTCGAGGGTTTTGCCGGCACTCTGACTATTATGTCCTCGTTGTTGTAGACTTTGTCCTTTTTAGCTGCGATAACGTTGTTGTTATGACGCAGGAGAATGTCTTTGTAGATGAGAATTTTTTTGTTCTTCATATACAATATCTTCATATATACTATAGTTGGGATACAGTGTTTTTACTTCTCATGTCCTTAACGCATCCACGTCTCTAGATGTAAGGAGGATTTACCACATTTTTGTATGCCGGCTTCTCAATCATCGTATATTGTCCACTTTAATTCTCTGATTTTTATGTCGATGTCGTGAATCTCTTTCTGTGCCCATTCTGGTATTCCATTAGGCCATTTTGAAGCAAGTTAACTGTAATCAGTAGCCCGCGTAGGTCAGTTCAAGAAGTTGTAGTTTCGTCAGTTGACATTTGAGTTTAAAAGATAGATCTGTCGTTGTGGACTCCTAACTTATTATTTGTTTCTTGTTTTGGGTGTTCTTTTGCTCTTTCTATTTCTTTTGTCAGATCATCAGTCCATGATTTCAGTGCTGAACTCATAATTTACCAATTTCAAAGAAGGAGGCAAAATCAATAGGAGCGTCCGCATAAGAGTCACAAGCACCGTAGCACAGGGTTATGCTGAAAATTCACTGGAATTATTTTCATATTTACTTCTCAATTAGCTTTCGACGGATATGATGCTAACTAAAGTCATATAATTCCTAGAAGTACTGGTGGGAGACATGATGTTTCAAATTTACAATTCTTGTGAGTTGAACACCATAGGAATAAGGATAACCAGATATGACCGACGATCCTATTAGAATCAAGGCATATGTTGCATTTAAATGAGCAGCAGTTAGGCAATATTAGAAATTATCAGACTAGGAGATTGAAGAAAGACAGGAAGAGTAAACGGATATGAAGAATAATGAAGAGCATCGTAAAAACATTGACGTGTATTTTGGCCTAAGAGGCGCATTGACGACTTTCAAGGAAATGCTAAACGCTAAGGACGCAGAGTTTCTTTCTCGTGGCGCATGGCCTTAGATCTCCATTAATACACATGTCGAAGAAATCGAGAGCATATTGAAAAAGGCGTACGAGAAATACGAGATAAGGTTTGAGAATGTTGCTGAGGTAGAAAAAAATGAATAACCAGGCTAGAGCCACAGATGGCGGTCAATTGGAAAAACTTGTGAAGACGATATGACTTGCTGGAGTATTTTTCCTACTGCTGCTGCCCTGCTGAGACTAAGAGAACTTTTAAGACTACAGAGACTGGATTGCACTTATTGGAACTGTGTAACCATCTTTTCTCCTCCTGCGCTTGACATGCCTCTAGTACGATAACTTGTTACTATATATGATAACAGGGGTAACAATATTGAAATCTAACTTTCAAATCCTTTACAGCTTTCTTTTTTTTGAGAATTTCCTTGATTTCACAAGGCAGCTTCTAACGGCGTTACCTAATATTCTAATCCCGAACGAATCATGATATAGATGGCAAACAATAAAAATTTGATACATTTTGAGACATCGATAGGGATTTACAACAAGGAGGGCCATTATGCGAATTGATGCGGGAAAGAGGCAGAGGTTCTATAACTGGAAACGTATGCTGTCAAAAGGGGTTATGGAATATGTACGTCAGATAGCAGGAAAGTATCACATCCTACTACGAGAGAGATATGACAGGAAAATAAAATTAAATCATCACATATTTCATCACTACAAACATCTTGTCAGACTTAATCTTCGAAAATTCAAACACATGTGTAAATTGTACAGTACAACCAATATCATGACATCGCTAGGATTATTTTTGATAAGTATACTTGGATTATCTTGTTAGCTGTTACTATTTCCAAAGAACCTAGAAGTTTCAATCCAGATGATGAGATAAGAGTCATATTATTAATTAGTAATTTTCGTCTTTCTTCGTTCGGGTGAAATATGAAATCTATAATACCAAAATAGAGCACCTGCCATAATTATGAAATCCGTCACATAAAATATATCCCAAAACAATAGATTGTACAGACGGCCATTTACAAAGTCATTTACATATCGCTCATCCGCTACAGCATTGACTAACAGGGAGAGGGATGAAAGAATCCATGGGATGGATTGTACATCGTCCTTTCGTAAGCTAATTAGTATTATCATTGAGGGAACAAATAACATCATATCTAAAATTGGATAAGTGATAGTAATAACAAAAGCTGTAAAATCAGCTTCGGCAAGAAATCGTGATGAAGGGAATATGTTAATCGTAATGTAAGTAATGAACAACAGTGTAACTATCGATGTTAGAATGATAGTCATTAATTTGATTCTACTGTGTATGAATCGAACCACTGTGAACAAATGTGCTGCAAGGAATAGATATCCGATAAACCATAAAACATCTGTAACAGATACAAGTATTTGTTCCTCTATACCTAAAGCAAAATAGTAATAAGCAAGAGTCAGATCTGCAGCGAACCAAGAAATAATACCTAGTGTTAGAAACAAATATGATCCACCATGAACTCCATGGAGTCCATGACGGTATACTGCGATTATACCTAAACTTGACGCAACAGCTGCTGTTATATTTAAAATCAAAAAAGTAGAAGAAGGTTTATTGTGTGAGTCTGAGAAAATTATTATAGAATTCGCAACAATGACTGCAACAATAATTGCAGAGATGAAATATCCTAGTGTTTTCCGTTCGTATATTTGCTTTTCTGCTGACAGATCAAATCATTTTCAGATAATCATTTTAATGTATAAACATTTTCCTCATGAATATTATTCCTAGTCGACAAAAATCAATCTTTTCGATTTCGTCTAAGAATATCTCCTGTTTATGGGTTTTTTCCCGGGATAATGTTGTGTAAGAGGCCAAATAGAAGAATATTTTGTGAAAAAGAACCTTCTGTTTCTAGATCTATGGGTCAGCATGTCCGTCTGAGAGATTATATGATTATTGTTGCCTACGGGATTCTATTCTTTCCTACCGTAGCGAATGCTATTGTTCTGCAAGCTGCCTATCCATGTATGGACTAGCTAACCTCTCATTTGTTGTGTCTTGTTTTCATAGCAAAATATTTTATGCTTATTAAATATCTTTTAAAGCAGATTAGTTACAAAGGAAAATCTAGAGGAGACAAGTTTTCTGATTGACATAAGCCCTGACGACTGTATTAGTGCACTAATACATCCTAGAACCCAATTTAGTAGTTTCTATTGCAGCGATGGAGTGAATGGACTCTTTTGATCGAAGAAAATACTATCTCAGCAATCCATCTTCTATCTGCGTCCTTGATCTGTTTCCATCTCTGATACCCAAGTTTCTTGATTAGTAGTACTTC
>QHBN01000247.1 GCA_003176995.1 Candidatus Nitrosopolaris wilkensis | reverse complement strand
TATGACAAACTATATGAAGTTGGCTGCAAGTGGAAATAACTTTGCAATGAACAACGAGTAAGGCCGATTCCAAGTCTGTATCGGCGTACGTTTACCGTGATAATAAAGGAGACGGTTCTGTCAGAGGTGTACAAGTATTCAGTCTTTGGTTCACAGGCGAAGTGCAATCCATTCATCATTATAATTCATAAGAAAGTAATTCGGTAGTAGTATATTCGTATGATTCTTAAGATGGGTACTTCCAGCCCTCACCGAATATCTTTTACAGTAACCTTCTGATTGTCCAGATCCATGTCAATGCACACGTAATACGCAAAGCGGTGTTATGACGGATCATGGAATGGTGGATTCTAATGGTAACTTATGACCAGGAGCACAAATCAATGACGGTTGTGATGGAACAGGAAATTAAAACAATCAATAGTGTAGAGGTGTAATGGATAGTCGACATCTTATCCATATTTGTAGTAAATGTTCAAGCACCTACACTTATTGCTGGGTTTTATAGATAGAATGCTTAGCCCAACCCTCCTTGTATCGTTAGTGCATATCTGATAATTCTGTGGTCCTAGCAGCAAGAACATAAGAGAGCCAGATTTATTGACTCTTGAACCAGCTCTAAGCAACATAATGCTGGCTGGTAAGTCTGTTCCATACATTTTCTTGGCGGTTTTGTGGAAAATAGAAGATGAATTATCTTCTATTGAGGTCAATACTTGAACGTCATCAACCACACTAGGTTTAGAAGTTGCATTGATATCCACCATGAATCAGCCTGATACATTGCCACTACACACTTCAATTGTGTTTGGTTCATTGCCAAATACTGTTTCAAACATTTCCAAACAGCTGAAGGGATAACTTCAATTATTCCTACCTATCATTCTAATGTGACCACTCAGAAAATTGTTGATTAGGTAAATACAACCAACTCCAAGACATTTTTTATTACCTTCATCAACAGTTGTGTAAACACATTTTATTAGATTTAATATATTGGGTGCATTCATCAGTTGGTTCACTTTTACATAGTAATCTCCAGAGCTTTAGCTGTTTCTATTGTTAAATAATAGTGCTCCTACCTTCAGCTACATTCTTGAACTTGTCAAGCATATACTCATGAACCTTTCTTAGAATATTACATGTCTTACAACATTCACCTGCTCTTAACTCGTCTACCTCACATATACAAGTTATCTTATCAAGCGTATCACGCATTATCCAGTTAGGACTATTTTCATCTTTAAATTTATCATCTCTATCACGTTGTACCTCTGTTCTTACTCCTTGTTCTTTTGCTCTAACTTTATTTCCCTGTTTCTCCCTCTGCCATTCTTTGTTAGTCATGCCTTCCGGTTTTACCCGATGTCTTACTCTTTCTATCATTTGTTGTATAGCTGCGTTAGTTCTATCCTCTTTCTCCTTCTGACCTTCCGTCCACAACTTAAGAGCTTCTTCATATGAAAAGTCATATGAAGGTCTTAGATCAAGTATAGCATCACAATAACGTTCTATCGGAAGCTCCTCCTTTTTCTTCTCTTCTTGCGTTTCTTTATATTCCTGTCTTCGTGCTTTATCATCGCATTCAGGACATAAAAAGGCATGATATCTTTCACTTTCAATGAATCGTTTATTACATAACAGACAATTTGACTCTAGTTTGGTCAGTTCATGGGATATGAATTTAGCCGATAAACCTTCTTTTTTGCCTAATTCTACAAGCTCTTTATGTTTTTGTAGTTTGATTCTGGTTTGCTCTTTTCGTCTAGGAGTATGAGAATAAAGAACACCCCCCTCCCGCATTAACTTCAAGTCTTTAAGTGTAGCTTGGAATGCTTCTGATGGTTGTTTAGATTTAGCGGTGGTTGTCATTTCTTATTATCCTCGCCTAAATCATGGGCGAACTCAATGACTACTTTGGAAATTGTATTTGCGTATAATATCTCTTGCACAGATATTTCCTGACCACCATTAGCTGAATACTTTAGTATGTTATCATTATTGTTGGCTCTTGTGATTAACGATGTTGTCATTCTCTTACATTTCTCATCCTTCTCATTAAACAATTCCTTTTCTACCATGCGGCTTGTCCTTTGTTCGGTGCTATTAACATCATGTTCTTTTCAAACGTTTTTCTGCCGTCAGTACTTTTAAGAAAGAAAACATTCCAGTGACCAGTATCGTTGTTATTCCATGCGATATAGACATTATTTGCGGAAGTCGCTATTGGAGCGCCGGCAGTATTCCCAGGCATTGCCCTGGGATGCATATTCAATATTCACCTTATGGAAATAACATAGCTTTAGCATGGCTAAAAGCATTTGGAATATTGTGCATTACACTGCATTCTCACCCATCACATATTGAAGAAGACAAAAGCATAATCTACATAGAAGAGCACCTACACATAGACAAACAGGACATACACCTATCCGTTTTAGAGCAGGCTAGAACCATTTAATCAAGTTGATGAAATACTGGGGTTAAGTCGCTAGCAACTATCGACTATCTCTATCTCCATTAATCGGATTATTAGCGGTCGTGAATATCTCAGGCGAGGCAACACTACCAGCACCAATAGCTATCCCGCCATTTTGTGCATTACCATTGCCACTACTACTACTAGACGCTCCATCAGCAGTGCCACCGTTTATTGCTAAACCACCGTGTCCTCCATTTACGGTTGATGAGTGGTTAGTTGATGAGATTCATTACTTGATCTCTTTTTGAATAAAAGGTTCAATATTCTTCTTGTGTCATTATGGTCAATTCCAGTTACAATGCAAATCTGTTCTTTTTCAAGTCGTCGTCATATAAACAACGTCAAAAAACACGTAAAATCATCGGTTGCTGCTAGAGGAGGAGTTGGGAGTTATATTTGTACTCAATGAAGTCATATTTGCCGCCATATGACTGGTAGCAGCAGTAGTAGCAAGACATTTGAAAGCGTGGCAAGGAAATTATCATCTCTGAATTTTGTGTTAAATATATTGCCAATTTTCTTTCTTATGATTTTCTCGAGCTCTGCCAAGTCTTTTGAAGTATTATCTTCTTTGAAGTGCAGTGTTGCATAACTTGTGAACCTACGATGCGATATCCCTCTTACAATCTATTTTCTTAGAATAAACGTATTGTATAACGAT
>QHBN01000246.1 GCA_003176995.1 Candidatus Nitrosopolaris wilkensis | reverse complement strand
ATGCATCGATATACGAAGCTTGGGTAGATTAGATCTCCTGAACACGATTGTTTAAACTCAACACGGTCGTTGAATATGTCAAATCTCGTCTAGCAATTGGTGTACGTCAGCATTTATGTCCGTAGAAGTAGACGGAATTTTTTGGTATGCACTCTCAGCTAGACGTCAAAAATGGCGTCTTTGATCTGTCCCAATAGAAACTGAAGAGATCCTTACACCATTTGCGAAAATCACTATTGCTACTTGTGAATCCAGAGTTAAAATCCATCTTTCCATTTAGATCAGGGAAGCACATTCCAGCTATCTTCTCGTTCATAGCTATGCCTACTTTAACATTTTCATCGGGAACCAGTTTCAATTCGAGTCTGTCCCCCAGAGGTCTTTTGGTTTCTAGGTGTTGCTCTGGCGTTAGACTACTCTTTGGTATCATAATCCTAACAGATACATCATGATTCCCGACTGCTTGAGCAATTGAAGGACCTGTGATTAAAGCTTGGTCAGCCATAAGCCAAACATACTCATTGGCTAAGCTGATAACCTGCTCGGTATGACGAAGAACACTACTAACATTTGCTGCATATTCGTGTGCAGATAACTCTCCAATCCTATCTATAAATTCTTGTGGAATGAAGGATATATCATGTGATAGAAAATAGTCTCTATTCTTAGAAAGAAAACCATATGAAGATAGGAGAATCAAAACGAGTCTCCCGTAGGAAGTAAGGGTGTAAGAGCCATCAGAATTCTTCTTTATTAATTTTGCTTCAGTGAGTCGTCCTAGATGCCTTGAGGTTTCCTGAATAGTAGCCCTAATCCTTTCAGCTAGCTGAGTGAGCCTTAGATTTTCTTGTTTTCTTATTTCGAAGAGCAGCGTCAGCCTATCATTGCTAGAAA
Source organism: Candidatus Nitrosopolaris wilkensis (assembly GCA_003176995.1). Taxonomy (GTDB): domain Archaea; phylum Thermoproteota; class Nitrososphaeria; order Nitrososphaerales; family Nitrososphaeraceae; genus Nitrosopolaris; species Nitrosopolaris wilkesensis. Next base: position 2,600 of record QHBN01000246.1, on the reverse strand, counting down.
GGTCAAAGAGAAGCCTAACCATCTCATCGAGATGCTCATCCAATTGATTCTAGAAGTTAACAGCAGTGTTCAATTTTAAACGTTGCTGTTGAGGAGATCTAATAAATCGCCATTTATGTAGAATCGATATGCCAAATAAGGCGCATAAGAATGAACTCAAATACCCAACTTTAGAAGGTGAGAAACAAGTGGCATTAATAACCGGAAGCTCAAGTGGGATAGGTTTGGAAACATCTGTGTTGCTAGCAGAAAATGGATTTCATACATATGCTGCAGTAAGAAATCTTGAAAAATCAAAAGCACTTATAGACACGGCCGAAAACGATGTCCTACCTCTTCAAGCAATTGAACTTGATGTTAATAGCGATATATCAGTTAAAGATGCCATTAGCAAAATATTATACGAAAATAAAAGAATTGATGTTGTAGTTAATAATGCAGGTTACGCTTTAGTAGGTCCGTTCGAAGATTCATCAATGGATGAAATAAAAGCACAGTTTGAAACTAATTTCTTTGGAGCGGTGAGAATCATGCAGGCTGCATTACCTACTATGATAAAACAAGGATACGGAAGGATAGTGAATGTATCTTCTCTAGGGGGAAGAATAGCCTTTCCTTTTGATTCAGCTTATCACGGAACCAAGTTTGCTCTAGAAGGATTATCTGAATCTATCCAGTATGAAGTACAGCAGTTTGGAATAAAAATCATTCTCATAGAGCCAGGTGTCGTAAAATCTCGCTTTTGGGATAATCTAAAGATGGCAACAAAGGCACAAAGATCAGATTCTCCATATCTGGAGATGATGCAAAAAACAAATGCAGGATTCGTTTCTTTATTGGAAAATGGTACTCCTCCTGAAGAAGTAGCGAAAGTAATACTGAATGCAGTTACGTCTGAACATCCGGAACTGAGATATGTAGTTGGCAACGATGCTGCGACTTTAATGGAAGCGAGAAAAAATATGACAGATGCAGAGTTCCAAAAGGTGGTAATTAGAAATATCATACAATAGTTCTAAAGAGAGAGGACCGAATAACAGATCATATTGCCGTGGAGAACCGCTATTAAGTTGGCCTAAGCATGCCAACGGTACACAAACAACAGCAGCCAAGATACATATCGCAAACCGAGAACATTATACTTCACAATTCAAAGTTCTAGTAGTCGGCCTAGGTCAGCTCGGATTACCAGTAGCAAAATATGTAAACGAAAGAGGATTTGATACTTATGGCTATGATATAAGTTCAAAAGCTGTGGAGATGGCGAAGACAGCAGCGATTAAAAAAGCTGTTAATTTTAGCGAATTTGATGTCTTTATCTTATGTATCTCCACTCATATATTAGACGATATGTTTTCTCCACAAATAGATGGTTTATTATCGGTAGCTGAAAAGATTTCAAAAGAAGCAGAGAGTAGCGCCCTTATTTCAATAGAAAGTACAATTCCAAAAGGAACATCAAAGAAAGTATTTGATTTACTCAATCATAGAATGCATGTAGTTCATGCACCTCATAGATGGTATTCATTGTAAGAAAAAGCGCACGGAGTAAATCAACTGTGTGTTATTGGGGGTGTATGCGATTGCTGTCTCAAAGCAGGTATACAGTTCTTTGCTGGCGTAGATAATGTTCGTGCCAATAGACAAAGTAATTCCCCATCTTCTTCATTCAAAAGTCTAGGAATTCCTATGCACCCGGTAGCGAACATAGAAATCTCTGAAATAACTAAGATTGTCGAAAACGCACATAAATACTTGCAAATATCATTTGCAGAAGATCTCTATCTGTATTGTCAAGAAAGTGACATAAACTTTCCAGAACTACGAGATACTCCAAATACTAAATGGAATGTTTACATTTTGCAACCAAGAGAGGAAATAAGAGGACTCTCCTCCAAAAGATACGAAGATGTTTATAGAATCGTCAAATCGAAGGAAAAATAAGATACTAACAGCAGCTTTAAAAGTAAATGAAGATTATAGGTTCCCAATCTATTTCTCCACATTACTTGCCTACAATTTGTCTTTTTGCATCCTTATGAAAGACGATCAATAAGCATCAATATGTGTGAATCAAAAAGTTAAAACATGAGGTGCAGATGACACCACTTCTTTGGTATTCACTCTATTGTCGATTTCTCTTAAGATCCAGTCTTGATGAACCTTCCCACTGTATGGTATGAATACATCCGCTCCTCTAACACCATTTAGCGATTCGATTTTCTTAAGTGCAGGGTCTATTTCGAATATGCTGCGAGCAAAAAGCTGAAAATTTGTAACATCCTCTTGGAGGTTAATAGGCACTACAATAACAAATCTAGTTTCCAGCTCCTCCTGAATACGCCTGATTGATTTTTGGTAATCATCCCTTCTTCTTCCTCTATCTAATCTGATAATCATTCCAAATCTAATGTAGCCTTTCATATTCAGTGGATTAGTGGTAACAATAAAGTTTAGAATTCTGCTCTCTTGCATTTTTGCAAGTCTAGAACTTACAGTTTTAGGAGTGGCTGATACTCTCTTAGCGATTTCAGAGATTTCCATTCTTGCATCAGAGATCAGACACTTCATTATTTTAAAGTCAGAGTGTAGAAGCTTCA
>QHBN01000245.1 GCA_003176995.1 Candidatus Nitrosopolaris wilkensis | reverse complement strand
AGAAATACCTGCTGTACGAATTCCAAATCTACCAGCCGAGATCATTACCGAATTGAAAATAACATCGTCAGGTATTACCTTAAGGTTGTTCGTCCCTGTTTATAAGTATCTCGAAATTATGTTTATGTTTTCTTTGAAAATAACGCCACAGTTTCTGCTTAACAATGTTCAACGGAACATTGATTGCCAACTTTGCCAACGTGTTTTCTCCTATCAACGGGGCATGGTCGGGCTTCTATAAAATTATAACACGCCACATCAACACTATTTATTTCGCTCCAATTATAACCGATACTGTAGCCTGGATTATAGTAGCATTGTTCATCTCAAAACGCAAGGCCGCGTAACAATAATTGCAATAATTATATATTTTATTGTCATTATTGATCGCTATTTTCATACATCAGAGCCTTGTCATAACCGTAACAATAAGCGCTCGTATCATTATATGGACAGATAATATTCCAATCTTTTACGCATTGATTGTAACCTTGTCAATACGAGTTATGCGTCGCGTTCGCGCTGCTGAATATGATGGCAGACGAATATTGTGCTAAGAATATCGGTATTAGAGCAGTCCACACGGACAATAATGTTTTCAATTCTATTTCACATTCTGTGCCAATAATTGCAAAAGTTGCTGAAACATAACTTTGCTTGCAACTTGATTTATGTCCACTATTCCGCCACAGAGAAATATAACATCAAGTAATTACATGCAGACTAGTCGAAGGAATTGGTTAGACATGCCAAATGTTCAGCATCCTTAACTTCAAAGTTGTTCTTTTCAAAGAGGGTAGAATTTGTAGAATCAAAAATAATGCAGTATAATAAAGTCATGAGTATCTAAACCACACAATATCATGACTTAATGATTATTGACTGTACTTCGCTGCGGTTATTCCCACTTACCAACAGAATGACTTTAGCGAAAGATATTAGCAAATCTGCAGGCGAATTCGTATTGGTAGTAAGTAGTTTGATAGATTATAGTAGATTGAACCAAACAATGGCATATTACAAGGAGAAAATAAAGAAATGAGTTTCTACGATGAATTCAATTGGAGAGATAAGCGTTTTCGTTAGATACTTTCCCTGGGTTGCCAGTAGAGGTACTATATCTATGCGTACCAGAAGACCGCTTAAGTGGTATTGTAAGTTCTTCGATAATAGATGGAGCCCATTTTGTGTCTTCAAAAGCTGTTGTATATATTCCTCTAGGCAATAACTTGAAGATATAGATGTTCTGATGATGCAAATCTAACTTCACTGAATAACACTCTCTATCCAAAAACCTTCATTCAGTTGAAAGTCTTTACATTGTCTCTGGCAAATTGTTCAAATGGTATTGGCTTTCTTCCTATAATTTGTTCAACCGTATTGGTCGTTTGTGATAAATGACCTGCTATAATAATATTATAGAGCTCCATCATGCCATCAATAAACCTTTCTTCCATACCCATGCCATTCATTGCCTTGCGAGCATCTTCATCTGATATGTTTACATAGTCTATCTTCTTGCCCACTTCCTTAGAGAGTATTTCTGCTGCCTGTCTATAAGACAATGCTTGGCCTCCGGTAACGGTGTATGCCTTTCCCTTATGTTGGCTGTCATCATTAGAAGTAAGTGTTTGTACTGCTACGGCTGCAATATCTCTAACGTCTACAAAACTAACCTTCCGTCTCCTGCTGGGAGGTAGAACGCATTTTAGTTTTTTATTGTCTGACCAAAGAAATTTACAAAGTTTTGCATAAACGTACCTGGCCGCAAGAAGGTGTATGGAATTCCAGATTCCTCTATAATTTTTTCCTCTTGTCTGTGTAATCGTTGAAATGTAGTTCCTGGTTCCAGATCAGATCCCATAAGGGACAACTTCACAATATGTTTTACTTTTGCCTTCTTTGCACGACCTACTAAATCAGATGAAATCTCCTCCATGTTATAAGATAATGGTGTCAGTAAGAAGAGTTTATCTACTTTGTTTAAAGCATCGGCAACAGTTTCCGGTTTGCTGTAATCCATATTGACAATTTCAACGGTCTTATATTGCTTGAATTTGTCGGCTTTATTTTGCGAATGAACAGCTGCTTTGATGCCACTCTGACCTGAAGATGATGCAAGCTGCTTTACTAGTTCGCTTCCGACAGTTCCAGTTGCTCCTGTTACTAAAATTGTTGTTTCATAGTTTTTAATTGTCATAAGTATGCTTGTCTATATTTAGACAGAAATATTTAAGTCAGGTAGTAATTATTTGCTAGTTTGATAATACCTATCCTATCAAGCAAAATAATTACTAGGCGGTTTGTTATCATTATCATCATTCGCTTATGTAATAGCTGCAGTTTGTCATCTCTTCTCTACCTCTACTGTGTGGAAAATCTTAAATCCTCTGGAGGTTTGATTGCTGGTTGTGGAATTACAGTCACAACCCAATGGCATTTTGGGCACAGAAGGAAAAGCAAATTATTCTGTACTATAGTATTCATGGCTGATAAAGCAAAACGATGTTTGCATCCAACTCGTACCATTAACTCCTTGCTTCTACCAAACAAGTGCAATTAATCCCACTATTACAGAAAGAACCGAACAAATTAAACCAAACCTCAGTAACTTCTTTTCCAATCTATTCTCATGTTCCTGGGAGAACAGTAGCAAGTAACGCAGATAAATAATCCTCCTATTTGTTTAAAATTACTTATTACATCTGCCTTCTTACACAGAGGACAGCAAAGGAGGATTTCGTCTGTCATTCCGTCACCTCTTTCAGGAACCTGACAAATTGCTTCAATATTACAATTTCGTTTGCGCTAAACTCTGGTTGTATTAGGTTCTGTGCTAATACGTCTGATGCTTTTGTTGTTGGCAAGTCTACCGCCTTCGGTGTTTCTTCCTTATGCGCAGCATAGCATTTATGCACTGATAAATCCTGATTTAGTGGTCGGTTCACACCAAGTTCAGAGCGTTTGGCTTTATTCCAATTTATTGGCAGGCCACAAGTATTGCAGTGTGTTAAACTCAATGCAGTTCTCTCCTTGGTACTGCTAGACAACATTGCTTACATCGGTATACGAATTGATTCCAGTATTGTAGTCGGCCATTACATCTCTGACTTGTCATTGATAACTAATCAATGACTAGTCCCTTCCTTTAGGAATTATTTGAAATAGATTGTGGCTATTGAGGCGCCTGAGAAAATAAGTTATTATGCGCGAAGGGAGGTTATTGACGTGTTTGGTTAAAAAGCTATTGAGAACAAAAGAATTCTTGTCATCGCTTCCTCAATCTGTGCTCAAAGGTGAAGATATTCTGATTCCTGATAAGTTAGTAAGGAAATTATTCAGATTTGCAGGTCTTCGAAAGTCAGATATCTTCTATCATCTAGGGTGTGGAAATAGCAGCGCAGTTGCAATAGCAGCCAAGGAATTTAAAGTAAAAAGATCGGTAGGAATCGAGATTAGAAGAAAAATTGCAATTGAGGCGCGCAGAAAAGTTGTTTCTTTGGACAATGCCGAAATAATCGTTGGGGATATTAGAAAAGCAGCAATTTCTGATGCAACGGTTTTATTTTTCTGGTTCACAGATCCTAAAGTAATCCAACCGATGGTAAGCAGATTTCGAAAGGAGCTGAATAACGGTGCACGAGTAATTACAATATTTTCTCCCCCTGATCTTATGCTACCAACTAAGGCAAAATTTCCCTTTTTTGTGTTTCAGAAACCATTCAAGTATGCTAAGCGGATTCAAGAGCAAATTGAGGTAATTTTTGGAAAACCCTGCATTGATTTTGTTGAATCGTGGTTGATGGCTGGGAAGTATATTGATGAATTGGGTGTCGTTCCGGATCAACACCGGAGATTTGTGAATATGCTTCAAAGCATGATAATATGGATAAATGCCTGGAATACCGGAGTTGCTTGCGAAAGCGAAATTCCTCCCCCTGTATACTCGTACCTTGGAATACTAAAAACATTCTTCGCGATAGATTTGTCAGATTTGATTTCAAAGGAAAAATAAGAAGTAAGCAATTCCTACTCTGCTTCTTTCGTCGTTAGGCTTTTTGACAGGGTCAGCGTACTCGAGCGATTAGAAGCACAATTTTCTCCTGTTTCTAGCTAAGTGAGAAATAATGTCAATGACAAGACATTAACATCATCATGCACATTGACATTCGCATAGTTAATCAACAATTTTCTCAAAAGTCAAGGCAAGGAAATATGTCCATGCTTATTATATTAGCGTATAACGAATAAAAAATGACAGGAAAATTCTGGTTGGCTGTTCTTTAGTACAACCTTTTTGCCATCCATGAATAAATAAGCATGTGTAAATATAGGTCCTCGTTTGTAATTTCTGTTAAATTGGATTTTGTTTTGCTGGGTGAGGCTAGTAGAGCGAAGATATGACTAACATAGAGAACTCGATGGAGTTGCGTAAAAGTGGCTTAAGAATCGCATTTGTAGGGATAATTTCTGTGATCCTAGCATTCATCATTTACTCCAGGTTAACTATCCCGGGTGAACATCTAATTATGTTAACACCGGAGCTAAAGACACTCGCAAGCGGTGTTCTTGCAATAACATTTGCTTCAATGGCATCCATTACTTACGGAATAAGTAAAATATTTAAAGCCGAACAACAAGGACCGATGAACTCCAATAGTCTATTGTATTATATCACCAATGCGTTTTCGGATAACAAATATTGGAAAGCTATGGTAATAGCTGCAACAGCATATGGCATATTTTTTGGATTTTTATCTCAAATATTTATTTACAGAAACGACATATCATTTAGCCAACAAGGAATCGTAATCCCATCCATCAACATAATTCCTTGCTGCAATTCTCCCGGTTACGTACCGATGTTCTCTGCCTATCTTACAGATCATTTTTTAATCTTGCTAATACCCCTAAATACTATTTTAGCAGTCATAGTGTCTGCGTTGGTAGGATTTAATGCTTCTCTAGGTCTCTATGCATTTAATTTATCAAGAAAAATACAAAGTACCAAGAAGCTATCTTTTATCGGAAGTGTAGGAGCGGCAAGCGGATTATTTGTTGGCTGCCCGACATGTGCTGGTAGTTTCTTTTCAGCACTTTTAGGATTTGGAGCTGTGGGAGAGAGTATATCGGCGTTAGCATCATTTCAAACTCTGTTCATTGCTTTAAGTATCCCAGTTTTGATATTTACTCCATTCCTTGTTGCACGTTCAATTCGAACAAATTGTCGTACTTGTAATGGCGCTGTTAAATTAAAGTAATAACAACTGATGAAATACACCACGGACACGCACTTTTAGCCAAGCTAGAATGGGAACAAAGGGAAAAGACGACGTTATTCTACAAAGAATTTCACTTGGCTAGTGAATTTGAAAACAACGCTTGGCAATTAAGCAGGCAAGATAGTGTTATTTCTGTATCGCTTATGAGGGCGTCACACGCTTGAACTTAAAATGTACGGAGTTGTCTGAGTTGAGTATACTATCTGTTTAATATGTTCGATGAACATGAAGAAAATTGAAGACAGAAGAGTATTATCAGACGCTTTCATAATCGTAAAGCCACTCACCGAATGTTTGAAAAGCTTCCTGTTTTCTACATCATCTTTTTTGTTGGCTAATAAACCACAACAGTTAGCGTATGGTTGCAAAATATAAAGTGGGTCGGATTTACCCTCTGCAGGTTTTAGGCTATTTCCTATTCTAGCCAGAACCCGTGCCCCGCTGCTAACGATAGGGAAGTCCTGCGAAACTCCCTGAACTAACGCGGTTTAAGGTTCTGATTGTTTCCGCCTAACATGTACTTTTGGTACAGCAGATATACTACTGATAATCGCACATATAAAATATTGCACTCATAGTGTGTCTTTGCTACAACGTTGAAATTGCCTTTCAGATAATTCTCTCATAATATGCAAAATGAATTGCTAGAAAGTAGTGGAGTCAGATCGCATGGTTTTAGCGTGGATGAATAGTTGAGGGCTAATAGATACATTGACGGGAGATTAGTGTGCACGGCTATAGCAATAGCACTAGCGGTGGCGATACGAAACACCTGGACATATTGCAATGGTAAGTAGTTGTTAGCTTAGGGAATTCGCATGGAGGCACGAGAGAATTCCACGTCGACATTTTCGACTGATAGTTGCGCGTCGATTAGTAAGGGTCGCACTTAATGGCTTGAGTGCTTGTCAAGCTGCTTTTACCAGCAAGAAAGCAATGAAGATTCTTGGCATGGCATGGACGCAACACCCTACCGTCATGTGGCGATCATCATAATAATATAGAACATCAACGTTTTCTTGTTAGTATAACTATTTGCAAACCAATCGGGAACACGCTATCAAGGTTGAGCAAAGGAACTCCTGTAGTAATAGAATACTTCTGGTAGATGATGAGCCGGACGTTATTTTCACCTTTAAGAAAGGTTTAGAAGCACATGGATTTGTAGTAGATGCTTTCAACGATCCCGATTTGGCACTATCAAGCTTCAAGCCTGGCATATACGATCTCCTACTCCTAGATGTCAAGATGCCACAGATCAACGGCTTTCAGCTATATGAGAAAATCAAAGAGATAGACAGCGAAGTTAAAGCATGTTTTATTACAGCAAATGAAGTTTACTATGAATCGCTAAGAGAAATATTCCCCACAATGGATTTAGACTGTTACGTTAAGCCTATCCAGATAGAGGATTTAGTAAAGCACGTAAAGGCAGAACTTGAGAGCTAGTTAAATCCTCGTACCATGCAGGGATCTAGTTTGCAGTGGTTGGTAAAATAAAGCCTCGCCTGACAGAAATTGTGTCGGTCAGTATGAATCCTGATTTTATGACCAGATAACCTAATAAGGTCAAACTGCGTAGTTTTAGTATGTATATCTTGCTAATCTCCCGATGTCTCAGCAGTAGCGACGTAATAACATAGATACATATTCTTGCGCCATTATGTTTGCTACCTGTTTTTGTCATGGGATCATTACGCAGTAGAAATACAAAAGGAGAATAAAATAATAAATTGGTCTGTAAAGGAATATGCGTACGTCATAAGGCAATCAAGCCTGTTGCAACTGGTCGTTATTCTATAGGACAGAAACGTTGTCAGATGTGCGAGATTTTCTTGAAATGGGACGGATTATGGTGTCCGTGCTGTGGTTATAGGTTGAGGACTAGGCCACGAAACTTGAAATATAGGGCTAAATTGATGGCAACGAAGAAAATAGAAAAAGCGAAATTATCAGCTGTATACGAGTCGCCGTCTATTCATGCTGTTGCGCACAAGAGGAACAATTGAGTGGTCATTTAAGGTCGAACGAAACAACGATTGGTTGTATTATCGTTGTATAGTTAGGCAAAAAAAGATACCTGGGACTCCTACTAGATCATTAAATTCAGAATTCAAGCTGTAATAACAATACAAATGTGTTAAATCAATTAAATTCACCTTTGGGAATAGTTATTGGGCCGATTTAGTGAATTTCTTTGGAGAGAATTCGTAACTTTCGAACTTACGTTTGGTTGGGGTTATACGCAAATATGACATGGTTTTATTTTGATTGGTCAATACCTGCTTATCTGCTTATCAAAACAGCAAATTTCTTGCTCTAGTTGAGTTGACAGTACAATACCTAGGTTAACGTATCAATAACATGAACTATTACCAAAACAGAATTAGCTTAACTATTAATACTCGACTTTGCGTAAACCTTCCAATAGCATGAATTTATAAGAAATTACTACCCACACTATAATATCTATATCTACAATTGAAATACACTATTATAAAACCACTTAATTCCGGAGCATTTGGAACGGTCTATGAAATCGAAGGAGATGACAACAAGAGGTATGCATTAAAGGAGCTAATAAACCTCAATACAACCAATAAGGAGCGATTTGAAAGAGAAATCAAGATACTTTCTCAACTAAATCATCCAAATGTTGTCAAGATATTCCAGTGGAATATAGGAGGTGATCCTCCTAATTTTAGTCCTTGTTACATAATGGAATATCTAAGCGGCGGCTCTCTTGGACAGCATATGGATGAAAGGTTTAGAACTGAGGAAAGATATGTTTTCGAGAGAAGATGGACGATCAACAGAATCATGCTGCCTGTTTGTAATGCTTTGGCGCAAGCTCATAGTGTCAATATCTATCATCGAGACCTAAAGCCGGATAACATTTTGTATATAAGTCCTGATAGATCTGAGATAAAAATTGCAGATTGGGGACTTGGTAAAGATATCAGTAGGGAATCACTAGCATTGACTGCTACGGCAGGCGGACAAATAGGTGGAACACCTGGATATTGTTCACCAGAGCAATGGTTTGCCTTTGACGATTTAATTGATGGACGTGCCGATATTTTTTCTTTGGGAATTATATTCTATGAAATGATGACCCGTAAAAGACCTCCTGCGTACGACGATCAAATGAAGAGACCGTCAGTTTATCCTCCGTCAAAATATCATTCTACAATTTCTCGAAAACTAGACCAATGTATCTCGAAAATGATTGACCTCAAGCCTGAAAATAGACAACAGTCAGTCTGGGATTTAATCTATGAAGTTGAAACTCTACCTGATAATTACTCATGACCCTTTATCTGCTGTTACATTTTGCGAGAATTCTCAGAATATCAGACCTATGATAATACTATTCATGCAATTACACTGCACATTCGATGAATTGCTTTAGGTTTGAGGATAGCTGGGAAATTACAGAATCAAGGGGTAGTCTGCAGAATCCAAAAAGCAACGGCAAGACTTATGACAGCTATTTTCCTTTATAACATAGTTGTCCGACTATCCACATACAGAGAAGCATTTTCCACTGAAACCACCTCTTTGAAAAATTACTTGTAACAGCCACGAAAAAACAACTAACAGGGCCGCCAAATTAGTTACTTTGTGATTAAAGCAAGAAAGGAATGACATATTTGCATGGACTTATGCAGGGAACTCTGATAAGTTTTAATAGCCAATAAATGATTTGTACACTTTGTAAACCGCCTAGTTTATCAATTAGATTTGTCCCATAATACTTGTGAACACCAACAGCGAAACTAATTCTGAGCGGTCTGACACGAACGAGAACCAAAGAATCGAAACAATAAGTAAGAACGAGTCTTTGAATTCCTTCGGCAATTATGGAAAGAGTAGACGTATCAGGATAGTGGGTGTCGGCGGCAGTATGCGAGAAGGTTCGTTTAGTACTTTAGCAGTAAAAATGGTGTTAGA
>QHBN01000244.1 GCA_003176995.1 Candidatus Nitrosopolaris wilkensis | reverse complement strand
CATTGATGGTTTCTACACAGCCCAACAACTCAAAGGGATGTAAATATAAGAATCTTGACCCCTCCCAACGAGCAAATTATTGAGACGGCCAAAAGGTTGGGAGAAATACAACAATCACCTAAGAAAAAAATTGATGTGAGATTTATTGAACCAGATTTGCAAACGAAAGTTAGTATTTTGACTGTCGATAGAAAATTATGCTTAGCTGTAGAATTAAAGGATGACACTAGTGCAGCGTCCCACGAAACGATGGGATTAGCAACTTATTCCAATAGCAAACCTACTGTGTTATCGTATGTTTCGATATTTGAAAGCCTCTGGAAGCAGACCGAGCTATACGAAAGACTTAAGGAATCAGATAAGATAAAGGATGAATTTATTGATATTGCAGCACATGAATTACGAACTCCAATACAGCCTATACTCGGTCTAACAGAGATTCTTCGCTCTAACATACAAGATCCTAGACAGCAATAATTACTTGACGTTGTTATCAGAAACGCAAAACGATTACATAGGCTTACAGAAGATATCTTAGATGCTACAAAAATTGAAAGTCGTACTTTGAAGCTAACAAAAGAGAAGGTCAATCTTAATCAAATCATAATAAATGCAATTTCAGATGCTGAAAGTCAAATTGTTACGGAAGGCAAAGACAATAGTACCAAATTAGAATTTGTTAGTTCGGGAGAAAAATGGGGTGATGATGCCACTGTCGTAGAAATCGATAAAGGCAGGATCACTCAAGTCTTTTCTAATCTTCTGAGTAATGCTATCAAATTCGCAAAGAATGGCGCCATACAGGTATTTCTAGAAAGAAAGGGGAAAGAAATTATTTATTGTAAAAGATACTGGAACTGGTATAGATAGTGAAATATTGCCACATCTCTTCACAAAATTTAGTACTAAATCCAATACCGGTACTGGACTAGGATTGTTTATTTCTAAGAGTATAGTAGAGGCGCATGATGGCAAAATATGGGGCGAGAACAATCCTGGTGGTAAAGGAGCTACATTTTCGTTTAGTTTACCAGTACACGAACAACCAACTGCTTCAAAGGAAAACTAACAATACCAAAGGATAGTACCAGGCTACTACTTGCACCTCTAAGATACATCAAAGAATCCTAACTGACCTGATACGTGTATTGGTTCATTCAGTTTCTTTTCATCCTTTAATAAAAAACCATATTTTGGGCCAGAAAAGTTGTCACTAAAATGGGCCTCTTTATCTGCTAGAAAGTCTTCCCTGCTAGTATATTTCTTGACGTCATAAAGATACACGACGCCTATTACTGCACCTTTTGTTGGTTTGCTACAATCGATATTCAATAAGGCGGAACTCTCTTTGTCAATAGCTTTGGAAGAATGGATAAGGAATTCTCCTCTAAAATTTGTATTCCATCTACTTGTCTCTATTGTTTTTCTTCCAGCTTCTGGTTCATGAAAGTTTTTCTCAATTTCCTTTATAACTAATTCTTTATAGTATACAAATATGGTTGTAGTTGGGATAGCCGAATATTTCAGCATGGCAGAAGCATTCGGAATAATTGTTACATTGTTTGTGATATTGTATTTCTCTAGAAAACAAATGCAAAGCCAACAATGACAAATCGGCAGACATCTTTCAGATGAGATGTTAACGCAATAGACGAAATTCCAGCTTATTCAATCAACAAACAATCATTGTGTTGCTAAATCCAAATGGATTATCTACGGCTATTACTTACTGTCCTAGCAGAGAAGAGCGAGCTTTCTTCGCCAGTACCAAGCCCTGCATGTCAACTTCTAACAGAATAGCTAGCTAAATAGTAAATAATAAAATAACTAAACAATATTGCATCAGCTTTATCATTGAGTTTATCTTTTATTATTTAGTATATGGGCCTTTTGAATATAATTTGGATAATTATTGCGATAATCATAATCATTATACTACTCAGGTTCTTATTTCATTTATTGTTTATTCTACCAATAACTGGAGTAGAAGAAGAGATAGTAAATTCTTATAATCATCTTAGCCTAATGTTGTAGCCGTCGCAGTAATGGAGTCCTTTTTTGGACATAATAATCCGTCGATGTTGGAGTCTATTGATTTTATAATCCTGATTATTCTGTCTTGTTCCTACCCTTACTGCTTCTGATTTGCGAGAGTGGAGATTTATTAATGAAACTCAGATCGGGACTCATCATATTATCTCTTTAACAGAAGATGGCAAACACGGTTTGCATTTCCTCAGTGCAGACGTATTTTATGGAAACGACGAATTTTTCAACTACCCATGGAAAGATAAAAACTAAGAGTTATTACTGCTATGGATAATACAAAGGCAGACAAAATCCCAAGCGGTATAACGGATATAACAAATATTCCGGATGTATCTCTTTGGTCTAAAGAAATGACCACTGGTAATGTAACCAATGTTGAAGTGCCAATAACTCAAGGAAGTACAGGAAGTATCGATAGACAAGCCATCATTCCCTAGTGACAATCTAAATACAACAAAAACATAAAACAAATACGGTATAAAACTTTTATCTCCTGCTGCATTTCCTTCGTCTGCTTCTCTGTTTATATTGAGTAGCCGAGTTAGCAGCATATTCCCAGAAAGCGAGACATACAGCAAACAATCCCTATAGGGTTGAGCACTACTTTCCAGACCCCTCATAGTCTTTCAGCTTGTTGACAATTACCCGCAAGAGCCTGGTAGGCAGATTATCTATACGGAATATTTCGTGATTAATTCAACTAGAGTCCTTCTAGCTCGATATAGCTAACTAGCTCGATATAAAAACCGTGGAAACGTAAACCTCATTGGGCTCCCATACTCTCACTTGTTTAAAGGTCAACAAATGTATGGGAGCTCTAATCAGCAGAACTAGGGATATTTCTAGCTTAAACCTTCTTGATTGACCCTTAACCAGCCGGCCACCGCGTTAACCTCAGAAGTAATACCCGATCTCTTAAAAATTCATAAACTCAGATTTCGTGGATATTTCTATATCGTATTCTGTCAGATCTAAATATGAGATGCAAATAATCAATATTTTTTCGAGAGCAGCTTATTATTCTATTAGTATTTTCTAATGACTGACCTGTTGATACAATTTATAGAAATCAAAAGAATTGTATTTTTGACCTTCTTTATCGTGCTAATTGTATTTTGGGTGCAGGCTATTTCTTCGAGTATCGCGGCAGAGGGACAACAACAAGTATCATCTAAATTCAATGTAAGAATTACCTACCCTCCACCACGCCAACAAGTTCCAATTGGTAATAGTCTCACAATATTCGGAACATCGACATATAATACAACTAAAGATTGCACTGTTTATGCAAATTCAAATAACTTGAAGTTTCAAACAGTTACAGCGGTAGGACCCTCTGGCAAAAATAATTATTCAAGTTGGATTTTTAGTTATGCAAAGAACTATCATCCTATTACGGCAGGAATAAACAAACTAACTGCTAAAATATCTTGTAAAGGTAATCCGAATAATTTGACTGCATATTATATAACCAACGTCACCGGGATAATAGAGCGAAATAACATCAATAGTTTTAACAACTTGAATCAGCAAGGTAACAATATATTAGAATCAACTATACATAATAATCTTAACCTTAGTAACAACAATGCTAATACTTTAACAGGTTCCAACAATAATGTAAAGATCTCCAATTCTCCATTTTGGTTTCCAAATCTTTTTCATAACGATGTAACTAATAGCAATGACAACACCAATAATAATTCTAATTCAAGAACAACACAGTCACTACAGGAATCTAGTAAAGTACTTGGTATTTCCGTCAGAGTCGCCAAAAACCCGATAGCGTGGGGTAATGAACAAACAATCAAAATGTCAGTATTTGATCCAAATACGAATCAGCCAATATCTAATGCCATCGTAACGGGAAGTATAGTAACTCTTCCAACACTAAAAACTGGATTAACAAAAGAATTTATGTTAGTTACAGGTAATTCGGGTACTGCTTCATATTCGTGGTTAATAGCAGACAATAATACAAAATCTGGCTTATATAATTTGATAATACATGTATCTGCAGCTGGCTACCACCCAAATTCAGTTCTGACTAAATTTAGATTGATGCCGGTTGTATTAAGTAGCCAGAACAATATACAAAACAAGACTAGTAATAATATACATAATAATATTCATAATAAAAATGGCCCGGCGATATCTACTCTACATACCTGATCATTGTAGTAGGATGTGCGTGGTACTTCTGTGATTCGATTTATTCCTTAGAATTTTAAATAATCTTTTGAACTGGACTCCTGTATAAGTCCATGATGATGAAATACTTTTTGGTAATTATAGGTATTCTGTAGTTCTTGGGTAAGAACCTTAAGAAAAGGATAGCAATGGAAGAAGATTTGTTAAAATGGATAGATAGACAAATACAAACTAAAAGGTTTGCGTTGCAATTGCTCATACAATCGAATTCGCCGTAGAGCAACTTAAAAAAACTTAATTGCCAATCACGTCTAAAAATTGCTTTCAGACAATGTGGTTTCGATTCTAGATTAAACGATATGGTCTAGTTCAAAATATACGCTGAAGTTGTACGGTAATGCACCGCAACCAGCCATTTCATCTTTCTTTCTGTGTGAATGCTAAAAGCTCCAGGAGAAGCTTAGTTAAAAAAAGTTCTGAGTGACTGGCCGTCCTCAGTGAGGTGGCTTTACAGCATTTATTACAGCGTCAAGATCCCCCTTGATCTCCCTCTCGGCGACTCCTATGATTGTCCTAATTTCTTGCGTGGACTTTTCTATGTTTCCGCATTGAGTTAATACACTCTGAAATACTCTGAGTTTGTTCTTTGCTGACTCGCCCCTTTGAACCAGTGCGGTTACGTCTATTTTATTCTCCTTAAGAGACTCTAGAATTAACTTTGCTTTAGCCCATTTGTATGCAATGTAGAGTAGTTCTTCATGTAGTACGCCATCGTTCTCGTTTTTCCCTAGTGCGCAAACAAGACTGTTCCCATTGTATTAGTTAAACCATCCGACGCTTTTCGGAAGCGCTTCGAAGTCTCGTATAACAAAAATGGCATATTCTGTCTCTCTGTTCTTTATGGCGTCTTCCAGTTGTCGATGATTTCGCTGATCGAAATATTGTCCTTATCCTTGTTTTCAAAAACCAATTTCCTGCCGATGCTGTTTCCCAGTGCCATGACATAGTCTCCTACTTTACAATTAGTTATTTTTCCTGGTTTGTTGCCAGTATACTCGAAGGTATCTGGCATGCATTCTTGTTATCTTGTTTAGTATATTTTCACAATACTTTTGGAAATCAAACCCCTTTGAGTGTGGTCGTTTGCCTTAATTGCTCTACCCCCCTTTGTTAATCGCCAATTGTTATTTCATGCCTCCAATTTCCTTCATAATTTCGCTCTTGAAGTAATACATCGGAGTACCTATCTTACTTGGGTCAAAGAGATCTGTTACTGCCTTTCCGTTTTCTCCAAAGTGCTCTTTGAGCAGCACAGAAAATATTCCCTGTTCTCCGAATACATCTTCAATCTTACTCTCGAACTCTAAATCTATCTTTCGTCCTTGAATCAAAAGTACTGAATCCCTTTCTACATAATCCATTTTGTCAGCCACACTGGTAGATTTCAGAGCTACGACACCTATCCTTAAAACCGCTCAATATAGGCTTGTTAGGTGGCGTTATCATCACATACATCCAGAATATGCGATTAAAGTCCTACTTTACCATAGCAATGTAACGGGTTTCTATTATTTAGTTTTGTCTAATCTACTACTGTAGTAAGGTAACGATCTGTTTAGTTGATATAACGAAAAAGGGGAATTCCACCTGCTCGGTATTATAGAACAAATATAATAAAGATGAGGAACTAATTAATGCAATTCCTTTGAATTCGCCAGTTCCAGATCAGAATGGTATCAATAACAATGACACTGCAACAAATACCTCTACATACAGAATTTTGATTGTAGATGACGAATCTGACGATACTTTAACCTTTAAGAGCGCTTTAGAAGAGGCTGGATTATTCAAAATTCATGTGTTTAATGATCCTCAATTAGCTTTATCCAATTTCAAATCGGGAATATATGACCTAATGCTTGTTGATATCAGAATGCTAAAGATGAATGGTTATGAATTATACCGAGAATTAAGAAATATAGATGATAAAGTAAAGATATGTTTTGTGACAGCCAGCGAACCTTTCGAAACATTCAAAGCAGCATTTCCTACATTAAATCAGAATAATTATATTTTAAAGCCAATTGAAAACGAAGAGTTGATAGAACGAGTAAAAAGGATAGCAGCAAGCCAGCAAGCCCAGTCTGACAGTAATTAGTTATTTCTAGCCAGGTGCATTTCCATTGTCTAATTCAGGATTAATCTAAGTATAAGAGGATTATGTAGTGAGTACAATCCTGTCAATTCATACTCAAATCATATAAGGAGGACTTCTAAATGTTATCGATATGGATGATTTGCCATTACTGATAATGATTGTTCCTATTATCGCCCTTTCCATTATGACGACAAATTTGTATTTCAATTCTGTGGTAGCATTAAGTATTGGGAACGGAGGAGCGTTCGTCATCCAAGAACAAGTAAATACTGGTAATCCCAATCTAGACAAGCAAATTAACAAATTTTATTCTTGTATTTCGAAAACCCACCAAGACCCACCAACCATACAAATAGTAGACATCTGCTATTTTCAAAATTCAATAGTGGGAATTACCGGCCCAGGCAACCACAATAACAATAATAATAACAATAATAATTATGATACCATTAAAACACCTTCGATAAGGATTCCCACGCCACCTCCTGGTATTTTGGTAGAAGTCCCTTGATCATATTCACAATCTATTCTCGATTATGCAGGAATTCACGAAAGCGTGGCTAAATCTAAAGCGGTGTAGACGTACGTAAGTGAGGAAGTCAATTGAATCATTTAGCATTGCTCGAAGGTGAGGTGTATCATGGAATATCATTCATTTGATAAAATTCCTATAAACTTACCTGAGTTGGTTTGAGGCAGGGGGGCAAGCACTTTTACTGACAGGAATAGTTAGCGCATAGTTTGTCGTAAATACTTTCTAGTGAATCACGACATTCTTCGATAACGCAGCTTCTGATTTGACCAAATTCTCATCCAGTGTATCCAGAAACGGGGGAGAATATGGATGTCCCTGTCGTGAATGATACCATGCATCTTGCTTTATAGTGCTTATGTCCCGGAGCCCCGTACTGGCTTATCTTTCTCCGATTTTAGTTCCCTTTTATATTCCTCCTTCATTTGTTCGTCAAATATTTTTTCCTCTATTTGTTAGCCCAGATTATATTCCAGTTTTTCAAGCCAGGTGTAGAATGCTCTATGATTTCCTATCGTGATTTCGCTTGCACGCTCTCAAAAGCAGCATATGTTCTCTTGGGTTAGCCTTAACTAGAATAATTTATCGCAAACCTATATTGGCCGGATTAAAGTCATACATCATCGACGTCAATTATCAGGATGTCACCGACATCAGATTGAGGCGAGGGATAATTCACACATATCGTTAAAATCTCGTTTTCATACGGATGAAATCAGATTAACCGGCATTAGCAACCTTGTAGCCGAAAAGGCATATGCATTGATCCAACAAGGAATTAGGGGAGAGCACATTGGTTAAGGCATGTATCGGCAGCCGCAACAAAATCTAGCGAATTATAACTACGACCCAATTGATGAAAATGCGCAGCCGAAAATTGACCCATAAGACAGATTAGAAAAGTTAGTTGAGCTGAAACAAAAAGGCGCGTTAACGGAAAAAGAATTTCAGAAGCTCAAAAGTCAGTTACTCAACAAATTATAAGCTCCCGAACGCTCGACAACAACGAGAGCTGGAATAGTCGTTCGGAAAGAATGGGTTCAACCAATCCAGACCTTCCGGATTTTAGAAATATTTGATCATAAAAATATAATCAAGGAGGAATCCAGGATAGCTTAAGAAATATTTGTATAGTAAGCGCAGTTAGCTTGGTTAACTTTAATCAAATATTATATATTGTGCTACAGGATTTAGATAACGCCTATTGAAGAATGACGGTCGTGCCGTAGCGCTAGCATTTGTGCTCTTGATAACATTATCGCTCGTGATCATTGTTAATGATGGAATTCATTCAGTGAAATAAAAAATTGTGTCCGCTTATTTGGTAGCGTTAGTAGCAGTGGTAGTACTATTCAGTGCGTTAGTAATAGTGTATTCAGTGAGTTAGCAGCAGTAGTAGTACTATTCAGCGTTATTGCTTTTCCAAATGTATTTCGATTATCGTTGCTGGCTCTGAATACTGGTATTAGAATTCCTGTCTTGTTAGTCCACCAAGTCACATAGACATTGCTGCTTGAAGCAGAAATCTGTGTATTGAAATCAACTGTGTGTCCTTTGTTAGGGGCGCTTATCATCATTGTTTTGAATGTTTTGCCTCCATCTGTGCTTTTTGCGAAGAATACGTTGAAATGACCAGTGTCATTGTTTGGCCATGCCATATACAAGTTATTTCCTGACGTTGCTATTGGAACGCGTAATAAGCCGCCAAAAGTTTCGGGTATGGCAGAAATAGTCGCGGCGGTTCCACTAGCCAAAACCACTCCTGTAAGAAGTACTACTATTGTCACAGCAACGACGGATTTCTGATCTGACATATTTCTTGGTAAGGCCGCATATATTTAAGGAAACTCATTCAGTACTATTCAGTTCTCCTCCAAATTTCCCTAAACTAGATTGGCAAATTCTGGTATCTTATTGGGTGCGATAATTTTATTCACACTTTTCTGCTTATAATTCATTATTTTCTGACTGAATCGCACCTAGTACCACTATGCCAGTTGTTGGTGTTATTAGATGTACTTAAAATCCAAAGATAAGATTGTAATTAGAAGCAATCACAAGAGGGTATTCATTTTGCATTTTGATCCGCTTCATAAATGCCAAAGCCATTATTCTCTGTATCTGTGCATACAGCCATATAACCCATACCTGGCACTGCCATTTTTGGGGAACTGATTTTGCCTCCTAGCCTCTCGACCTTGGATGAGTATTCGTCTACCGATTTTACGTCTATGAAGTTAGTTATTTGCTGCTGTGGCGATTGTCTTTTCCCCATACCTCCGCCAACAGCCATATTCCGCTTATCATCCACGGTTGATATCAACCAATACTCCATGTTTCCGACGAACCAGACCATTTATCCATCTTCCACCCAAACAAATCACTATAGAACTTTTTTGATCTTTCGATGTTATCTGAAGGGATGTCAAAATGTACTACTGTTGGCATATCTGTTACTCTATTTGCTCATGGCGGGTATAGGAGTACGTAACGGAGTATTAGTATAGTTGCAATTTATCAAAGGCGCAAATATACGTTCATGTATATTTCAGGAAAGGCCCGATCCTTTGAAAGTAAGTGATATCTTAGGGAACCTAGACTGTTGGAAGGTATAATAAGATGGAAAACGAAAATCAAACCAACAGACACAGAAATTGGATAATAGTCGCATCTAGGGATCATGTATTAAACGGAGTAAGGGAAGGAATTGCACAAGCCAGCCATGGCAAACAAACTCCATTAAGAAGAATGAAAAAAGATGATCATATTATTTACTATTCGCCAAAGATGGTTTACGGAGAGAATGAAAAATGTCAAAGGTTCACTGCTATCGGTAAAATAAAAGATAATGATATCTTTCAGGTTAAACTGAACGAAACCTTCTCTCCCTTTCGAAGGAGAGTAGAATATTTTCATGAATGCAAAGAAATACCTATTGAAAGCTTGATACCTGTGCTTTCATTTATCAAGAATAAGAAATCTTGGGGATACGTCTTCCGATTGGGATTGATTCAAATTCCATCTAATGACTTTTTAACAATTTCATCTGAAATGTGTCCAGGTAAAGAATAGGCCCTCGTGATATGATATGATTATAAAATCGTATATTCTCCCCTTAGTTTATAGTGTCTCATTCTCGATATCTGTTGACCGGTATTCTCTGAGTGTACGCCACCATTTTCTATTTTTCTTCTTGGCTGTATCCCCATAGATGCTTCTATCAAAACCAAAAAATCCTAACACCGTTTCTGCCGCTTCAAGCAACATTTCTCTATACTTTTCTTTATCATAGTCCATAACCTCTCCTTGTCTGATCAACTCTCTAGGTTGTACTCTGCAGAGAGGATTGGTATGACGGGCATTGGTGTGTATATACTCTACGCCCTCTCCTGCCAATGGTGATTTTCCCGCATTGCTAAGTTGTATTGCTGCTGATACATGTGGGAATAATGACTTGTACTTGTCTAATCCCTGGCCGAGTAATTTAGAAACAACCAAGTCTTGCAGTTGGATATCAGCCGTCATTATCCTATCGGTTGTCCTGGTAACAAGCAAAAGAGCTTGTTCATACCCTTTGGAAATTACTTCATCTGAATTCTTGCATTCAAATAAGGTGTGTACTTCAGTCTGGAATTCCTTTATGAAATTTGGAGTGTCATGCCTCCTTAATTCAATCCCCCTCGCAATCAATTCGCCATCATAAGTAATTCCAAATTAGTGTTTAAGGGCCTCCATTCTTTCATCGGCTTCTAAGGGGAGCAACACAAGGAATTTGTACTGGTGTTCGATGGAAATTGGAAGCCCTATTTCTTTTGTAAGCGTCCCCTTAACATCCTCATATTCATCTATCGATGCACGATTCTTCTTTAGAAATACCGGATCTGTATCAGCAATCCATTGTCATGTAGGTATTTCATCAGCTGATCAAACAAACCTGCATTAGTAGTATACTGCTTGCTTGGACGAACCCCGGAATTATTTTGAAATTACCGTCTTTTGCTTATGTTAGGTGGAAAAGTAAATGCGAACGTAGACTCAAAGAAGTGTATTGCTTTAGGAGATAATCGCAGTAGACACATAATTACAATAAGAATGCAGAAAGGGAATTAATTAGTTAGTTAGTTAGTCAATCAGACATACACTAATTGAGCGAAGACATTTTTAGTAAATAATGCAATATTATCCAAACAAAATGACAGAACCTATCAAACCACCTTTTAATGAAGAGACAGCTCGTGCTAAGGTCAAAGCTGCTCAAGACGTTTGGAATACACGCAATCCAGAACTTGTAGCCCAAGCTTATACGTCGGATTCCCGATGGCGGAACCGTACCGAATTCTTCACGGGTAGACAAGCAATAATAGAATTCTTAAAACGCAAATGGGCAAAAGAACTGGATTATCGTCTGATGAAGGAACTTTGGTGCTATACAGAAAATCGCACTTCTGTAAGATTTGAGTATGAGTGGAGAGATCCTGATAATTCTATTCAATGGATGCGCACTTATGGCAATGAGCATTGGGAATTTGAAGATAACGGTCTAATGCGTATTCGAGATATGAGTGCAAATGATTACCCCATCCAGGATGTGGATCGTCATTACCGCTAAGGTAGTAAGCCTGTCTTACTTCATTATCTCGGCATATTGTAATTTACATAACTTCAAAGATAGTCTTTTATTCTGAACTAAACAGATGTAATTTTGCTGGTTTCATGTGGTTTAAGTTTGTCCCAGAATGAGCCTAGAATTATACCCATTAAACCCCAAAATATGCCAATAGTAAATACACTTGCAATTCTAAAATTTGTAACTAAATCTATTGGTATTGTAATTCTGTCAGGATTTGGTGGGAACAAAAGATATGCGCAACCCATTATAACCACGTATAACATTACTGGGCTCTACATTGGCGTAGCTAGCTGTAGGCTTATTGTTCTTGTTTTGCTATCTGTATATAGTGTGTAGATATCTAATCATATGCAGAATTATTGCATGATATTTTGTATTATCATCTTTTGGAATTCTGAATAT
Organism: Candidatus Nitrosopolaris wilkensis; assembly: GCA_003176995.1. GTDB lineage: Archaea > Thermoproteota > Nitrososphaeria > Nitrososphaerales > Nitrososphaeraceae > Nitrosopolaris > Nitrosopolaris wilkesensis. The sequence continues at coordinate 7,983 of QHBN01000244.1, read as the reverse complement.
GGCATATTTTTTCTTGCTTCCAATAAACTAACAGCATAGTTGCCGACTACATATCTAAATTCCGGCTTTTCATCTAAAATAGCTTGGATTATAGTCTTTGCTACTTCTTCAGGCTGTGTCGTATTCTCATGTTGTGAACTTGTTTTAGCGTTAAATTTTTGCACTAATTCTGCGTAAGGCGACTGTGGATCTAGCGCTCTCTTAGCTAAAACACTTCCCTTCATGAAATTACTGCTAATCGGACCCGGTTCGATCAATATTACTTTGATCCCAAAAGGCTCAAGTTCGTATGCGATAGATTCACTCAAACCTTCGAGAGCAAATTTGGTGCCACAATATGCGGAGATCACTGGAAATGCTATATGTCCATCAACCGAGCTAACATTTACAATAACACCACCGCCACTCTGCGCAGTCCTAATGATAGGAAGGACATGTTGAGTTACTCTTACGACTCCAAAGAAATTGATTTCAAATTGTGCTTTTATCTCATCCAATGAAAGATCTTCAAACGCTCCGAAGAGACCATATCCTGCGTTATTAACTAGCACATCAATTCTTCCTTTTTCTAAAACAATCTTCTCAACTGCGTGTTTTACCGAGCTATCGTCAGTGACATCTAGCTGAATTAATTTCAAAGGTAGCCTTTCAGTATTGGCTATCGATTCGAGACTTGTAGATTTATTGGTATTATGCACTGAAGCATATGTATAAAATCCTTTTCTAGCCAACATTAGTGAAGTTGCATACCCTATTCCACTTGCGCTACCAGTAACAATGGCAACCTTTTGCCTATCCCCTTCGTCATTACCTTTACTCAATACCATATCTTACCTCGTTAGCTTAGTTTTCTACAATTAGTTACTTAAACCTAGTAGTATTTGCAACTCACTTAGTAATAGTTATCACACCTAGTAGTACGTTGTACTAGATCTTTAGTACCCAAGGCATCTTTTCTTACGATTTTGAAATAAATTTCTTGTCGTTGTAGTCCAATTAGAATTTATCAATAGCAACAGTAAGGACTGGTATCGATGATGTTTTAGATCTTGTCCATAGCGTGGCGTGTGTCGCCCGTTTTGTAATGGTTGAAGGCTATTCGCACGAAGTGAGTAGTTGCGGTTTCTAGCTTGGTGGTGGACCGGTTATTGAACCAGTTTTCTATGCCTATGCGTATCCCCAGCATTCCAGGTCTCTATATTTCTTGTCTATAGCATCCAATTCTCCTTCTCTCTGACGCTTTGCTAGCATCTGGTTTATCAATGAGAAGGCTTCTGGTGTACAATAGCATGGATACTGTTCGCTCCTGCCGGTTTTTGCGTTGACTTGATCGGCATATATTATCATTCTGTAGACATCAGTGTAACCAGGCAAGGCGAGACCAAAATCGCGCATATCATCGGAAGTGAAGCCTGCAGTAGAAAGTTTCAGATCCTTAATTTTTAAAAAATGTAGTCTATCTGGATATTTTCGACGATTTTCAAAAGTAATATTTTCGTAAAGACCACCTATGCGCATGCCTGAAACTAAGACAGCCAAAATCGCCTTGTATTGCAAATTTGAATTGTCATATAATATCTTGAGCTTCGAATGCTCATATGGATTATATTCACAGGATTTTAGGCCGACGGGGTGACGTAAATGCTCAGTTCTTATTATATCCCAAGGAATTCTACGTGCAGTGTCGCGATTTAATTCATAGCTTCTCTGTAGGTTAGATAAATAACCTGCTTGAGTCTTATTTGCCGATCTTCTTTTTTCGCGCAATTCCTTGACGACAAAATCAATTATTCTTTCTTCAAGGTATACAAAATCCTCGTCTGTGCCCTTGATTCTAAAGAATGTCGCTAGTTCTTGCAGATAGTTGAGGCCTAGATAATTCGCAAACTCCTTTAGATGTCTTCTGCGTTTCTCTTTTGTTACTAAGTTGTCTGCACTTTTGATGGCGTTGTAATAAAACCTAGCTATCCCATTTCCACCGCAGGATTTACAAACTGACTTCGATCGTTTTTCATAACAGTCGGGGCATTCAGTTTTGATATGTGCAGTTGCAGATGCCGTTTGATTATGATATGTATTATTGGTCATTGCGGTTTATTATAACGTATTAACCGATTGTTTGGACAGTCTGCTTTCCATTTACCAGACTGTGCGCACTACCATAGAATCTCAGACTCTCTTTATAGACAAACAAGATCTGCTGCTGATCATCAACATTGAACTTTTTCTTTGAAGCTATTATGCCAGGAGCATGAGGGGGGTGCAGTAGCACCGCCATACCTGTCATCACCTTTCCGAACTTTATACCATTTAATGTAAAACGCAGGGACAGAATTGTATGTTAGCTTCGCTACGTTTTCCTTAATGAGCTTTGAAATCCTATTTCGGAATGTCCCATGGGTCATTTTAAACTTCTTTCTGTCTAGCTCAAAATGTAAAAAGTTGAAGTAATAGAATGGCGGGACAATCCACGCCAGGTATTTTTCCATCGCTCTATCCAGCTCACTTATCGCGCAAATCTACTACCATTAGGCCTGTCACTGGCAGTAATCAAAGATGCCCTCGGCAACTACCAGAATTCATTTCTTTTCCTCTCCTCTCGGGTATGTTGGGCTTGCTACTTTCAGTAGTAACACATATCGGCAGTGCTGTCGCCTCCATCAATCCTGGAAATCAAATAGATATGGCCTCAATGAATTGCGACAGGCCTGGATATACACCTTGTTGGGACCTTGGACATTTTGCTGGGAATCAAACTAGTCTGCAGATAGGCTGTCCAGGATTGTCGAACGGCAATAAGACACAGGCCGATGATTATTGTTTGGGTTTTAAGCAGAGACAAACAGATCTAGCCAGTCAACAACAGCAAAATCATGTGATCAAGTGATGGACAGAGAATGAATCCGACAAGCAATATGAAGGGGGTGAATTAAATGAACAAATTAATAACATTTAGCGTGTTAATACCACTTCTGTTGTTGGTTGCGCCAAAAGCATACGCAGACTCCAAGATCCTCTCCCCAATTTTCCTGTTGTTTGTCAAGTCTCTTGAGTGGGAAATTCTGCCTGTCAAAGTCTTTAGGGAGTCATGTGTAATTACAGCGCCAGCAATGATAGGCGTACGTTTGCATTATAGTCGGTCTCGATACTTCCTCTGTCTTACTTTACATTCTTTATACATCTGTCGCAGTATTTTTCAATGACAGTAGCACTTTCATCTACCCTGAACAAGGCTTCTTGTGTAGCTACGTTGCCGCAGTCGGCACAGAATTTTGGTTTGACCCCTGATCGAATGAATGGTCTCACAGATGTTAATACTTTTTTCGTCTTATCTTCACATGCTTAGAAGGAAGTAGTCTATAAAAATATAGGTATTTGAGATAGGACTGCCATAGGAGTGAATCATTTGATTTATGGCCATTAATTTCCACATCACATCTTGTGAATTTACTTTCTGCAGTCCTTTTTACGCTATTCATAATACCAAGTTCATGAAACAAGAGGTGTACACTAATCCAGCACAGTCAATAATATTGAAGCGCTGATAAGTAATACTGCCTGTAGGGATGGGGGTATGAAAACGAATGTGAATTATGGTCCTTTTTTATTCGGTTACAGGTGATTCTACGCCATCGTTTTACTCTTTATTCCTTTTCATTATGTTATTGTTGGGGGTGGTATTATCAGGCCATTCTTTTGTTCTTATTCGCTGCTGACACATAGAGTCAAAATGTTCATGATGGGGGATTTTCTTTATTGTATTTGAGCATTTATGCAGCAGTTATAGTTCCACCTTTTGAAACAATTCCCGCATGTCTTTTTACTTCTAGCACACTTTGCTAATTCTTTTGTTATGCCAGAATGTATTGTTGTATACTCTACGCCATCTTTAGCATTTTTATCAATTGCATTTAAAAAATCGTCGTCTGTGATATTTAATGGATTCTTGAACTTCTCAACGCCATATGCATACGCTTGATAAACTGGAACTGTTCCAAAAGCTATCAGTGCAGCTTCAAGTAGCTTTTCTCTGATAAGGTTAATGTCACCGCCGTCAGACAAATCCATTATTGTGTCTTCGCCGTACTTGACAGCTACTTTAGCTTTGGAAATCTCCTCATCCAAATTCTGATATAGAGTGGAAGTGCCGATGTTTACATTGACCTTTGTCATTGATATGATTCGAAAAACCAGGGATTACGAAACATTAAAAGTTGGCTAGAATATTCTCTAGAAACGTGACCGCTTCTGGCAAATTACTCGAACCGATCTGTATTTAATCGGTTACTACTAAATCCTACTAATGCGCTCTAAAGACACTACCGTCGGTGCAATGCGAATTAGGAGATAACACTTGCACGTTACATAATGTTTTTCAAGTGTTGTGTATAATTTGTTCCCTTAACAAGTGTTGACTTATTGCTGCTGACACTGTGTGTTATTGCTAGTATCACAGAGACAAGGATCAAGGCCAACCCTCCTATCATTGTTATAGTCTTTGTTTTGCTCATCATCTATGTAATTACAATTGATTCCTTAAGCTCCTTACTACTACTAATAATAGTCCACCCTCGTTACCTATTCAACACATTTCCATCCCTTTACTTTCTTGTTAACTAAATTAACAGACTCTATAGCTTTCCAGATTGTCGGTGGACTGTATAATGAAGATAAATAATATCATCAAAAGTGATGCCCGGATTCTCAGAAATAATACTGATTAGTCCCTGCCCTGACACTGACCTTAACTCTAACCCGTAACTGTCATTCATGTGATACCGGAGTCCGATAATCCCAATTCTTTTTTAGCATTAATTATGTATCTTATAGCTTTTTTCACGTTAGTACATACCTGATCTGCATCTTCTAAATACCCTAAGTTGATCAGACTATGAAGAGCGAATCCATTCCGCTTCTTTCAATTTTTTTAATTTCTTCCTTACCCTCTTTTATTTCAGACGTTAGCCATGCGTCTAGTATTTCAATTTCCGACATACCTTCTTTAATCATATCATCTATTTCATTTCTATTTCCACGAAACTCTTCTTGAGTCATTATATCGGCTCCAAAAGCTTCAAGAATCTATCTTTTACATTACTACCTTGATTAAATGCAGAGTTACCATAACGTAACATAAATTTCCTGTCAACCCCTCTTGTATACATATCGACTAACTTTTTTGATTCGCTTCTTGCAGTTGCTTCATCTCCTCCACGTTTTAATATATCATTATATATTGCATCAAGATCTAAACAAAACAGTAAAATTCTGATGGCTTTATCTTCAATATCATTAATTCGAGCAGAACTTAATACCTCACTAACAACATCTTCAAAAGACATTGACCTATGCCGTACAAGGTTTCCGTCTTCGTCAGAATAAGTCCTAGAATACATTACTCATTACACCGGTGTGTGATACACGCACTCTTAGCACATACGATATTAAACACTTTATAGTATCCATCAAGGCATTGAGATGATGTCATAGAAAAATTAGTGCGGTTAAACTGTCGATTGAGGCAGTTATTAGTACATGCTACGTGATCTAACACATTTATTATTAACATCTTACCTGAACTTGATGTATTGACTTGAGCTGAATAAAACTACCAGCAGACTGAGTACTACTTACAGATATAAACTCCATTCCCACGTCTAAGAAAGTGTAACTTAGAACCTATCCTCTAAAAGATTCTGCAACTAACTCCTAATATGCAACTGACTCTTTGCAAGGTTAGCTATTCCTATAGGGTCAGTAATCCCTCTGGGTTGTCACTTTATTGGATCGACAGTAGGAATTCTGATGTCAAGTTCAATTACCAAATCTCTGTACTGCCGTGAAATTGCTTTGCGTTTGAGGTTGCTAATTAGACAAATCTCCTTAAGCGTTCTTGGAGTTCCTTCTTCTCTGTATGCTAGATAGAGAGCAGCAGCTAATGCTGCTGATGTCTCCCTTCCCCGTCCTAATCCTCTTTCATGAGCTTTTCTATAGATGTACGCAGTTTTCTCAATTATTGCATCTGGAAGTCCACGTGTATCCTTTAATATGTTAAGTTGATTAAAGGCAGTTCCGAGGTTTCTATTAGCCCTAGCTTGTGTTCTAAGATCCCATGTCCTCAGCCTTCCCATTGTAGAACGCATAGATGCGTCCAAGACCTGTCCTCTAGCATCTTTATGACCTCTTCCAATCATTGTGTAAAGTCCCATATCATGAAGAGCTAAAGAGGTGGGAATTCCTGTCCTATATTTTGCTTCTTCAGTATTCAGAAAATCACGCCATTCTTGTCTGGTGTCTTGAATTTTATCAGAAATTACTAGACCACATTTACTACAAACTATCTTACCGGTGACTTCGTCTGATCTTTTTTACAAGTTGAGCATACAATTGAATTTTGCAATATTGTAACGAGGAGTGAAGTGTTAATCTATGTTAGTGACACACCGATTCAAGTATATTATGATTGAGATGTGTACTTAAGCAAGCAACAACATTCTGTTAGCATGGCAAAAAATATACGGATTTGCAGAAATTGCGGAGTCGTTTTTGACTTGGAACGAAGGAAAGACAAAGATTGTCCAGTGTGTCACGATGGGGAACATCTCGCATTCGGAAACAATAAATAAATTTCAGATAAAAGCAAAGGATCTCACTCAGATCAATGCTCCAAGTGTTTTACAATATCAAGAAAGGGAGAAACGTCAGCACGACAGAATTAGAACTTGAAATTGAATGTCCACGTTGCGATGATACCTTAACAAGAATGTAAAATACCGGGAAGCCTATGATCGTATCTAGTCTTACATCTTAAAATTCATAGCTAAGTGAAGTGTCCAAATTTATGTCGTTATTGTTTATTACATTACCAAGATTTCGAAATAGTTATAGCTTGGAATAATGCCATATTCTAATTCTGTGAATCATTCTTCCAAACTCAGACTTGTAATAGGACAAAGGAACAGTTTGAAGTCCTTCATGAAGGCTACACATAACAAAAAGCAATATCGTAGGTTACTTGCTATACTCCAAAAAGTAAAGAGTAGAACTTATGAAGACATAGCAAATGGAATCAGTAGCAGGTCTGTACAAAGATGGGTTACTGCGTATATCCATGGCGGCATTGATGAAGTAAAGTTGAAGAAGCCTCGTGGTTTGAAATCCAGCATAACCAGTATTATTCAATGATTCACATATTTTTAGTTACCTCAGGAACACATGGAGCTTAAGGTCTCTTGCAAAATGTCTTACAAATGAGATTGGTATTTCAATCAGTTTCAAACACCTACAGCGTATAACTAAAGATTTGGGAATTCGATGCAAAAGACCTAAACTGGAACTGCAACATGGAAATGACTATGAACAGGGAAAAGAGCAAGTGGAAAAGTACAAGCATGTGGCTTCTGCTCTTAAAGAAAGAGAGTTGTAGTAGTTTTGAAGATGAAACTACAATAACACAGAAGCCCCATATTCGCAAATCCATGAGTTTTGAAGGTGAGCAGGAAAAGATAGAACATACAGGTAATAGAAAGAAGTTCTCTGCTTACATATCCATGGTATCACCAGCTGAGAAATTAATGGCGTATGATTTCTATGATAAAATGAATTCTACCAATACTATCAACCACCTTGAGAAACTCAAGATAAATATTATGAAAAGTGGTTGGTGGAAAAGATTGCTACTCATATGGGATAATGCTTCATACCATGTAAACCAAATGGTAACGGATTATGTCAATGCACAGAAAGATTGGCTGACTATAATCCACCTACCGAAAAAGGCACCTATATAAATCCAAATGAAAGAAGAGTTACCCAGCAGATAAAGTCAGATGTATGTGCAAATAGGTTCTATCAGTACATTGAAGAACTAAAAGACCAGGTATCCGAATACCTTGACAAGCAGTTTGGAAGATGGTCCTAAAATGACATTTGCTATGACACTTGACTTATTATTGCTGAGATCGATAGGATTTCATAGCACTG
>QHBN01000243.1 GCA_003176995.1 Candidatus Nitrosopolaris wilkensis | reverse complement strand
GACAAAGTATATGCAGACAAAGCCCATGATAATAGAAAGAACTTTAACTCACTGGACGACCTGAATGTTGAACCAGCTATTGAAATAAGAAAGAATGCCTCTATCAGAGCAACAGGATGACTTTTGGGGTTTCATTAATTGTTCTTTCGGCTTGTGTATTTGCGTCTTTGAGTTCCCCTCTTCTTCTCGCAACTTCAATTCTTTGGTAATGAAAATAATGCGTACATTGAAACCCTTCGCAAACGAGCGAATCAGTCAAATACCGATTTCTTTAATAAGAAAGCTTCCCAGAACTATTGCTAATAAATAATGCTGGATGTTACATCGGTCCTAATAGGCAATTTTTTTGCAGGTTTCGTCTCATGGATACATTCACTTACTCCATGGCAAATAGCAGGTATATTGTCGTTAATGTTGATAGATGTTTCAAGAAATGTGGGAAAAACCATAGTATTGATTTTATTTAAAATCAAGAGACATTTTAGACCATTACACTTTGGTACAGCGAGTATAACCAACCCTAAAATTAGTTTAATCATTCCTGCGCATAATGAATCAGTTTCTATTAAGAAAACTATAATGTCCGCATTAGAAAACCCTTATCGTAACAAAGAAATAATTATTGTAGACGATCATTCAACAGACGATACTTATCAACAAGCGCTACCTTTTCACGAACGCGGTCTTATTAAATTGGTAAAGCGATCAGGAGGAAAAGGGTCAAGAGCTGCAGCAGTTAATTATGGCACTCTTTATGCGACCGGAGATATTTGGATGATTACTGACGGTGACACATTAATTGGTAGAAATAGTTTGACTGAAGTGGCAAAATACCTGAGTTTAGAAGATGTAGTAGCAGTACTTGGAAATGTGAGAGTATTGAGTGGTGACGGTGGTATAACAAATCTTGTTACCAAGTGTCAATCTTATGAATACCTGATATCATTTGAATTGGGTAAACGCGTCAGGACAATTATGAATATTTTGGTGATAATACCCGGTGCATTCGGGGCATTCAGAAAGGAGACAGGTGCAAAAATAGGTCTTTATGATAAAGATACATTAACTGAGGATTTCGATCTTACCCTTAAAATATTTAAGACAGGTGGAAATGTTGAATTTGTCCCGGATGTTATTGCTTGGACATTTTGTCCTAGTACTTGGAAGGCTTGGTATAGGCAGAGAATCCGCTGGTCACATGGTCAAATCGTTACGTTGCTTAAACATCGCGATATAGTTACAACTCGTAATGTGAAATACCCTTTACTATTTGTTTGGGGAGTATACGACATGATGTTTATAGACGTCATTCTATTATTTGCACGGACAATTTCAATAATATGGATTCTTTTTGATTTTACTCAATTCATTCCCTATGTATTTACCTTAGTATTCCTTATCTACTTAGTGTCTGAATTTATCGCAATAGTAACTGCAGGAATTTTTTCTCCCATCAAAAGCGATTTTAAGTATATCTATCTCCTTCCATTTATGCTCATAGTCTATCGGCCTGTTTATTCCTACATCAGGCTGTACGCCTTCATCAAAGTATTAATGGGAAAGGGGGTAGAATGGTAGTAGAGTAGTAGAGTATAGTATAGTATAATATAGTATAGTGGATTAGAGTAGAGGAGAGTAGAATAGTATAGCAAATTACTTTACTCACCCAGATCGATAAACTAGCTGTATCTTTTTCTGTCGCACGTTTTTATATATCAGACAGGGCTACAAATTCCAAGGTTCCAATACGATGAACAGTGAATTTGATTCGATACATTATATTCGTCTACTTCTTACATACAACTTTTTATAACAGAAAACAAAAATATTAGAGATTGAGAACTCATGTTAATAATAAATTGCGTACACTTAGTACTAGCATACTTGTAATCATTTTGACTGCGGTCGTTATATTTTCGTCATTAAGTGCATTATCGACATCAGAAGCTCGATTATTCATACGTTCCGGATTTTCAAACGCAGACATTCCCGGGCCAAAGATAATGGATTTACAACAATTTTTTCCTCTCGCAGGCATTAAATTCCCCAACTCCCCCAATTCCACAGCAGTTCCTTCTACAACTAACAATCAGAGCACAGTAATAACTCCTCTGGCAAAAAACTCTTCATCAACTACCACTATTATTCCAAAAATCTCATCGCCATCCCTTCTACCAACAAAATTTGTGAGAGGAAACATTACAAGATTTGGTAATTCGTTGTACTTTGGCCCTTATCCAATAGATGACGAATTTCAGTTGCTAAAGAAAAATGGATTTAAAGTGTTTGTTTCTTTGTTAACGCCGAATGTTCCTACTGACATACCGTGGATTAAGAAAGAACAGGCCTTCGGAACAAAGAACAATGTTACGGTAGTTAATTTTCCACTATTCCCGGTAGTGAATCAGAATTCTAAAACGGATGTAGAAAAAATTGCTAAATACGTTGAAAGCTTCAAACCTGAGACACGGGTTTACATTCACGACTTTCTTGGCAAAGAAAGAGATCATCAAGTATATGAAGCAATGATAAATGATGTACGAATAAATAAATAAATAAATGAAAAACCGTTGTATGCGTTAGGGTTTCATAGTGAGTATTGTGATAATCATGATAAAATAAATTGTTTCGTATCCTGTGTGATCTCTCAGACCTTTCCCAAGTGCATTATTTACTTATAACGTAAGCCTAACGCATTTCATTCGGTGTTGCGGTTTCGAGGAGCATCAACTACAACCCCATGGCATTTTCTCCAGGTCAATCGAATACGAATGCTCTTCCACAATCTACCTCATTGTATTTGTCTTTATCACAAATTGACATTATTGCATCTTTCGGAAGTGCTCCCGCACTTTTGTGTTGTTCTTATCAGATTTATTTGTTTATGGTTATTGATCTAATCTAAATTCTAGATCAGGTTGGATCCGCCGATCAAAAATGACAATGTTAATTCAGCAATCTCCTCTCCGAAATGACATGATTATATGATTTGATATTGCTAACTAACTCGTATTCTGATCTCATTTTCTGAGAGGAAATTCTCGGACCTCGGGATCCTGATTGTATCGCTGGCTTGACCTGAAGACTCTGTTAAATAGATTATATCAGGGAAACAATCCACTATCTAAATTTAGCAAATACTGGGCTTCGTCAAACGCAATTGGCAAGAGGTTTGATTTTAGTGTGATAATTGTTCTTGGAATTTCTTGTCCTGACAGTTGGGGCGCGCCGGGCCCTGGTGTTATCATCAGGTTGACTGTATACGGCACAGATGTCTCACTTCTGATATCATTTATGTTGTTTAGTATTGCTTCAGTAGTGGGATATGTATAATCGATCAGGTTTATGCGATTACTTGCTAAGGCATTAATGCCAATAGATATTCCAATTTGCTTTAGAACTGTATGATACCAGGCTGGAACACTATCAATGAATTCCTTGTGATACCCATCTGCAACATTGCGAAGTATATTTGACATATGTACATATCGTGGAAGATACACGTGTATATCTGCTCCTGGCACAGTCTGTGGCTCTACATCAATAACGTAGCCATCAAAAATATTTTCTGTTTGTTTGATGAAGTCTCCGAAGGTTTTCTTTAACTCAGGCTCTGTACTGAATACGAAGGACGGGTCTTCCAGAGTAACACCTAAAACACGCATGCCCTTGCCTCGTGCATAGTTAATAAAATCCACATAATTGAGAACTTTTGAACTATTATCCCACCCGCCATTATCAGGCGCCGAAAAATATATTGTATTGATTTTCCTTTTTGCAAGTTCATCAACAATGAGATTATTGAGAGGCCCTTTCCAGTAATTCGCATAAGACCAAACACCTTCCTGCACTTGAGGCTGCGGTCGTACCAATGACAAAAGTTGTTCTCCTGGTCCTCTAGCTGTTGTTTGTCCCTCTGGCGTAACAGGCTGTTGACTATAAAAGAAGTTACTTTGCATAAATACAGCAGGTTGCACTTGCCCAAAAACGACATCAGAATGCAGCGTGCCACTACTATAATTAACTGGAGATAGAATCGGTTGGTTCCACCCTAAATAGACATTATTATTATTTTGAGATGTGACTAACTGTAAATCCAAAATCGCATCGAAATTAACCAGACCGGCATAGTACTTACTCAAATCTACTGCCGGGCCAAAAGTTGCACCATTATCAGTACTTCTTTTAAGTATCATCGACGATGCCTTCCATAGTACGTAGACGTTTGTGCCCACAGTAGCGATATTTAGATTCGAGATGGCTGTCGTGCTGTTTTTACTCAAATCTACTGCCGGGCCAAAAGTTGCACCATTATCAGTACTTCTTTTAAATAATACATTGTAATTACCAGACACGATATCCTTCCATACTACGTAGACATTTGTTCCCACAGTAGCGATGTTTGCACCACCAGCCAATGTCGAGGTACTTAATATTGTTGTAGGCTCAAAGCTAACACCCCCGTTAGTACTTTTCTTGAGTAAAATACTGTAATTACCTGAACTAAGATCCTCCCACAATACATAGACATCATTTTTCCATGCTGAGAGCAATGGGTGTGACAACGGTTGTCCTTCAATATCGTTACTTAACTCTACTGCCGGGCCAAAAGTTGCACCATTATCAATGCTTCTTTTGAAGAATATATTGTTATCCCCGGTGTTAGTATTTTCCCACAACACATACACAAAACCATTCTCTGCAGCTGCAATATTTAGATGGGACACAGCTGTACTGTTACTTATTTTTGTTGCGGGTCCAAAACTAACCCCAGCGTCAGCACTTTTTTTTAGCAAGATTCCAGAGAGGATATCTTGATATTTTATATACAAATTATTATCAACCATAGCGATATCGGGGTTAAAAGAAATGGCAAGATTCTGCGTATTGTTGTTACTCAAATTTATCGCTGGTCCAAAAGTGGTCCCATTATCAATACTCTGTTTTAATAATATCGCGGATTTATGTTGGATCGCGTCGTCTTCCCAAAGTACGAACACGTTTTTCCCCCATGAAGCTATTCTTAGGCTATTGGAAGATGGATCTTCAGTGCTATTAGTCAGTTTGATAGGATGAGTAAGAGTGCTGATTTCATTCTTGATTGCCGTCTTCAATAACATAATCGATCTACCTGCAGCGCCATCAGCTTTTGTCCATATTATATATAGAGTTGGGCCGTATGCGTATATCCTGGGATTAAGAGCAGGTGAGGTATCATCGGTCAGCTTTAATACGGATCCAAAGCTAACACCTCCATTAGTACTTTTCTTGAGTAGTATTCCCCCTGAACCAGCGTCTTTCCACAACACATAGAAATTGTCACCAGATGCAGCTAGATGAAGATCTTCTGCATTACCTGTAATATCAGTAACCTTCACAGCAGGTCCAAAAGTAGTTCCGTTATCAGTACTCTTCCTCAGTAAGATGTCCGAGTTGTAGCGCTGCCAGATTACATACAAAAACTTTCCGGATGCAGTTATTTCTGGATGTGTAGAATAATCGATACTACTGCTCAACCGTACTGCATGTCCAAAAGTACCTCCATTATCAATACTCCTTTTAAATGAAACGATGGACATTCCCGCGCCACGGTCTTCCCAAATTATGTATACAATGTTGGCAACCGCACACATCCGAGGATTAAAGGCATCTGTTGTGTTGCTCAGGTTAACTGTTGTGTTGCTCAGGTTAACTGTTTTGTTTGCTATTTGTTGATACCCATTACTAAACGCTGAATTGTCCTTAGATGAGCCTAAAGGTGAAGCAACTATCGCAGCAGTATTATTTGGAAGCTTTGCATGTATTTCGATTATCTCAGGAACTCCGATAAGAATGAAAACTACAAATACTGCAAAAGCGGCCCTAGATAAATTGTGTCTTGCCTGGAAGTCAACTAGAATATCAGAACAGCGTCCAAGCACGTTATCTAGCAACTATTGTAACACAAGCGGAATGATTCCTTAAATAACTATCGGATTTATTCATTAGAGCTGAAATTGGTTGGTACGTAGTAACGACAACCGAGTCTAAGGCCTCAATATTAAAAAGAAGCCCACAAACTTTCCACTATGTTGGAGTTACTTTTAGATAGAATGCTGCAAGATCAAAGGATATCGCAAATTTTGATCCGAGAGTGAGGAAACGGAATTCTTTAATAATTAACTTTGACTAAATTATCGTAGCTTATAATGTATTACTGTATGTTTCTGGACTTTGGCTTCTTTGCATCTTTTATCTCTTAGCTGCATTCTCTTACACCAGGGCAGATAGCTGGTATATTGTCTTTTATGATGGTCGATGTGGCAAGAAATGTGGGAAAAACTATATCACTGAGTGTATTCAAAATCAAGCGCCATTTTAGACCATTGAATATAAGCAAAGCTGCTGTAACTAATCCTAAGATTAGCTTACTTATTGCTGCTCACAATGAATCTGCTTCTATCACTAAAACAATCAAATCAGCGCTAGAAAGCACCTATTCGAATAAAGAAATAATTATTATAGATGATCATTCTACAGACGACACTTACCAACAGGCGCTACCTTATTCTGAACGTGGGCTAATCAAACTAGTCAAAAGGTCTGAAGGGAAGGGCTCAAAGGCAGCAGCTATGAACTATGGCTCCAATTTTGCAACCGGAGATATTTTGATGATGACCGATGCAGATACCCTACTAGACAGAAGCGCCTTAAGCGAAGTAGCGAAGTACCTGAGTTTACCAAATGTGATAGGAATACTTGGTAATGTGAGAATACTGAGTGGAGACAAAGGCGTAACCAATCTTCTTACAAGGTGTCAGTCTTATGAATACCTGGTTTCGTTTGAATTGGGTAGACGTGTGAGGACGCTTTTGAACGTTTTAGTGATAATACCTGGAGCCTTTGGGGCGTTAAGGACTGACAGTGCTAAAAAAATGGCTTTTTATGATATAGATGCGGTTACTGAAGATTTTGACCTCACCTTTAAATTATTTAAATCTGGAGGGAAGATGAGTTTATCCCAGGCGTCATCGCTTATACATACTGTCCAAGTAATTGGAAGGCTTGGATAAGACAAAGGGTACGTTGGTCACATGGTCAAGTCGTGACATTGTTAAAGCATCGTGATATAATTACAAGCCGAAATGTAAAATACAACCTTTGGTTTGTCTTCGGAGTATATGATATGATATTTATGGATGTTATTCTTTTATTTGCTAGGACAATATCTATGATATGGATATTTTTTTATTTCACACAATCTATCGAATTTGTTTTCATTCTTGTATTTATTGTATACTTTATATCTGAACTAATCATCATATTGGCAGCAGGGATCTTCTCCCCAATTAAAAGCGTTCTCAAGTACATTTATCTGTTGCCTTTCATGCTCTTCGTTTATAGACCATTTTATGCATATATTAGATTATACGCCTTCGTAAGAGCGTTAATGGGAAAGGGTGTCGACTGGTAGGGATGAACCACTGGATGCAATCATAATCTATTATAATAATTCTAACCAACCAACCAGCCCAAGCCAATAACTTGAGCTTAACGAGGCATTCAATAATTATCACCTAAATCAGCAGTAATGTAGATCATCTGCCTGGGACATAGCACGCGCCCAGTTGGGGAGAACAGAAAATAGCTATGGGTCTTTATAGTTGACCTTGAATACCTTGTTTCAGATAGTATCAAACAAAGATAAGACATTATCAGCTTGATCAATATTATTATTATTATTCTATTTCATAATGCTAGCCCATTTTAAGTTTGATCGACGTACGAATAAATATTTTCTGTGTAGCTTTCTTTAAATTTTTCGAGCATATTATTAACATTCTCTACTAATATGGGAACAATACAAAATCTTTTTAGTAGACTTCTTGTAACTTCTGTTGGTTCAGAGAATATTACAGCATATTTAGAGATCCTTCCTGGCATAGTTTTGGTAACCATATCGAGTTCAACTATCTTTGCAAAGTTTTCCTCAATATCAGATCCTAGGATAATAAGAAGGATAGTTTGATCTTGTTTTTGAGCCACTAGCTCAAAATTTGTCGCTGTTGTATATTTCACACCTGGGTTTGTATTAGATTGGGCTAAGAAACCCTTTTCTTCCAGAAAATTTTTTATTGATGACAAGGAAACTATGTGCTGCTTAATCTTACTAATTTTATCTGGATTGATTCGATAGGTAAATAGCTCCGTCCATTTTCCACCAGAAATTTTAAAATTGTCATGACCGCAAACATTACAGTGATATCTTAAATCCGGTGTTGTAAAGAAATGACTGCACCTTTCACACGTATATGCTGCTTCTACCTTAAAGTAATCTACACCAATCAGTTTTAATTGCTTTCTACATTTTGGACAAACTAGTTTGTCTCCGTCTTTGAATTTATCTTCAAGACCGGAATACCCGCATTTGTTATGTTCNNGTTCAAGTACGTCGCCTTTAATAAAATTGCTATTGCTACAATTTTGACATAAGTACCGGAGTCTAATATTACGGGAGCTGCATTCGGGACAAGAAAGTATTAATTCTGTTGGCTCTTTCATAATGTATCCGGCTTTCACCAAGGATTCCAAAACGGTGTTCATATCTTTTATCGTATCGTTTGATTTCCAATCATACACCACCTCGCAATCGATTTTTTGCTTTAAGGGTAAGTCTGACTCTATAAGGTATTTCAACATTTTTTGTGAATTATGATTTTCGAGGAGCTGACCGATATCTGATAACTTGCTTCTCTTTAGCCACTCACTGGTTACAGTATGAAGTGATTTTGGAAGCCGTCTGACTCCTGTATCATTTTTAGTAATGAAATCTAATGCTCCTGTTTTTGTTGCAAGTTGAACCAATCTAGGATCGTCAGAAGTCGAAATAGCGACTATCGGAAGTTTAGCCGAGTACTCGGTGAAGATCTTCGATATATCTGGATTTGTCAATTTTAAATCGCATAATATAGCATCAAATTTGTCTGTTCTTAATCTTAGTAGTGCTGCCTCGCCCGAAAAACAAGATTCAATCTGTATTGATTTGTCTATATTTTTCTTAATATTGGATTGCGCAAATCTATCTTCGTCAACATAGAGTACCTTTAGTATTTTACTGAAGACATAATCGTGTTCGTCACTTTTGGCGCTTCTAAGAATGAGTTTCATTCTTTCTTCAATTTTAGGATCAGCCGCATGTCGATTATTTTTGATAATATCCATTATTTCTGCTAGTGCGGAACTTATTATAGACTTGACGTCCTCGTTATTGGGATCTAAACCCCCAGACTCTAATGCCTCAACTATACTATAAATGAATTCGGCAAACCTTGAAACTTCAGCATGCTCTTCGAGTTTTGAAGCAGAAATTATGCCCTGGATAGTATCGCCGAATGATGGTCCACTCCTATCAAGTTCTGAAAGTAAAAAGCTAGCTTTATTCACTGATGTCACGATTTGTTCTCTGTATTCGTCAGAATAAGACATTTCGCTAATTTCTTATCGCCCTTTGGTATTTTATAATGAATCTTGCCGTATATAAACAAATTATCGAGTGACGGACATATATCCTGAAATAGGACGCTTTTGAAGAAAATGTACTTACCGGGTAATCATGTTAAGGCGAATTAGCTCCAGAATTGCCGCAAAGATCGGAATATTAGTTGGTATTCAAATTGTTTTTGTTATTAGCAATATTGCCATACTTGTATACTTCGAGTCACAAGGAGCCTTGTTGGGAAATTCGGTTAATATTGCTGGCAAGAATCGATTTTTAACATATAATGTTCTGGTCCAAACCCTGAAATACCTTTCAAGATTTTCAGATGTTTCTGCGGTAAATATCGCAATGAGTAAGTTTGAATCGAACATGTTGGTCTTGAGAGAAGGTGGAAATGCATCTCCAGTTATAGAATTAAAACCACTTCCCTCTCAATATTTGAACTTATGGAAAGCAACGGATTCCGATTGGCAAAAATACAAAAAATATATCATCGATAATGTAATCAAACCATCTCAAATTGCAAAGCAATCAACTACGTCGGATCTAAAGCTAATGACAGAATTACAATCTATGGCTTTGGGCTTAATTAGTTCATCTGACACGCTGGTTACAGCTCTCGGAAATGAAGTGAAAACGAATGCCCACAATCTTACGGTATTAGAATTTCTTCTGGGAATTCTAAACATAGCTATTCTCATGTCTATTCTATTTCTTATAGTACGCATCCTCAGACCAATTTTTTCTCTTACAAGGGCAACTGCTGAAGTAAAAAAAGGAAATCTCGATGTCTCAGTAAATCGTAAAGGCAATGACGAACTTGCGACACTCTCCGAATCTTTTAACTCCATGGTCTCTTCTATAAAAGACCATATCGAAAATCAGAATGTGTTAACAGGGAAATTGGAGAATGCCAATGAGGAATTAATAGTAGCAGATAAAGCCAAAACCGAATTTGTTTCGATGATTAGTCATGAGTTGAAGACACCGCTTGTACCAATGAAACTGTACTGCCAAATGTTTACGAAAAAATCATTGGGTTCAAACCTCAATGAAAAGCAGAAGAAGGCAATACAAATACTCGACAGGAATCTAGAACGGCTTGAGATGCTTGTAACTGACATCCTTGATTGCTACAAGCTTGACATAGGAAAGATAAACCTATTTAGAGAAGATACAAATATTGATACCATAATAAGAAACACTATTACGGATCTTAAATCTATTATTGAAGATCAACAACTTTCCCTTAAATTCGATGTTCGAACAACTGGAACCATTTTCTGTGATCCACAGAGAGTAGAACAAGTGCTATCCAATTTACTAAAGAATTCGTTTGATTTTGTACCTAAAAATAATGGAAAAATAACAATGAGAGTCGAGGATTACTTTGACAACGAAAGTAAAATAACTAGCCAAAAAGAGGCTTCCTCTAGGTTTGTCATGTTTACTATAGACGAT
The DNA here is from genome assembly GCA_003176995.1 of Candidatus Nitrosopolaris wilkensis. GTDB lineage: Archaea > Thermoproteota > Nitrososphaeria > Nitrososphaerales > Nitrososphaeraceae > Nitrosopolaris > Nitrosopolaris wilkesensis. The sequence goes on along the minus strand of QHBN01000243.1, from coordinate 7,069 downwards.
AATGGCCCAGGTATCACACAGAGTGAGATAGATAATCTTTTCAAGAAATTTTATCAAATCGATCCAAGTCTTCGCAGAAAACATGGAGGAACAGGTTTGGGATTATCTATATGCAGAGGATTAGTTGAAGCCCATGGTGGTAAGATGTGGTATGATAAAAATTATAATACAGGTGCTTCATTCAAATTTACAATATCGCGGTACAGGTGATGGCGACGGCAAATAAAATAAGAGTACTTATCATAGATGATAACGAAGATGTGACCGAAGCTGTATCTGACTATATAGAAAGTATCGGTGATTCATGTACATCTGTGAATGATGGAAAACAAGGACTAGAAGTTATAAAAAAAGAAGGCCATAATTACGATGCCATAATATTGGACCTAGCCATGCCTGATTTTAGTGGTTATCAGGTTCTTGAATCATTGAAAAATCAGGGATTGATAGAACCAAATAACATCATAATCTTTACTGCATCTTCAATTCTGGATAAAGATGTTCAAGAACTGATGTTGATAGGAATAAAAACGATTCTCCCAAAGCCTTTATCTTTAGAACATCTAGACGAGACGATCAATAGATTCAGACATTAAAGGTGCATATTGTCAGATCTGCGTCGGATAAATAAACGCTAAACAATCTTCCGATTAAAGGAATAGCGGCGAGTGGATTACGTGTAAATAGGGGGTTGAGACGATATAAATGAATTTCTGGCAAATCCACAAATTGAAATAAAAGATATCTTTGTAGGAGAGCGTTTGGCGAGGGTTAACACCCTCGTATACGCTTGTATGTTAGCAGAGCCATATTATTGGTTCTGACAGCATGTCCGGATAGAGCCAGTTTCTAATATATTGGTGTGGCTGAAATTTGGAAATCTATGCGAGTCATCAAACGCCTGGCTTCTCGTCTTCGGCTATAAATATTTCATGTCAAATCTACTTTTCTAAAAGAAAACCTCATTCTAGGTTTAATGTTCTCCTAAATTATCAGTTCTGTTATGGTCGATATTTTTCTATTAACTGAGTTAGTTCATCTAGCGATACTGGTTTTTTCAGTATCTCTTTTGCACCGGCTGCTAGGAAATTATCCATGCTCTTACCAGTTATTGAAGATGCTGTAAAAATTACAATGTTTTCTGATTTTAACAAGCCTTCTGTCTTTAATCTTTCAAGAACATCATAGCCACTAAACTGTGGCATCGCTATATCAAGTAAGATTAGGTCATATGTTCCTTTTTGAGTTAGGATTTCATCTAATCCTTCTTTTCCTTCGTTTTTTACTTTACATTCGATACCGGTGCTATCTAAGAAATCCTTGACAGCACTGGTCAGCTCTTCATCATCGTCGACTATGAGAACCTTCATTGACTCAGATCGTCCCTTGGCAATGTAAATTTTATTGAGGCGCCTGTAGTATAAGTTTTATCGAGCCATATTCTAACGCCATGAGCTTCAACTATACCTCTGGATATTGCCAGCCCGAGTCCTGTACCAAGCGGAGATATCCGAAATTTCTTTACTAATTGGACCATAAACACGGCTGCCGCTACCGCGTTGTCACTGTCTATCATAACGGTAGTTACTGCCTACAAACACAGGATAGATAGATTTTTTGTTCAGGCGTATATCATTTTTACTGTGGGATTAGCCGTCTGGCTTGTTGCAGAAGTCACTTGGACTTATTATCAACTTGTATTGGAAATCGCTACTCCTCTTCCGTCTTCTGCTGATGCTTTTTGGTTAAGCGGGTATGGATTTTTTATTTATTTTCTTTATAAAATATACAAACTCCTAAGCAGAACCTCAGAACGACTCGTCGTTATTCTAGTATCATTAGCTACTGCGAGTATCTTAGGATACACAATTAATCTTACTTTTGGTATTGCAGATTTATTGTCCGCTCAAGAGGGCAGCCTAGCATGGCTGATTAGTATTTCCTATCCTATTTTAGATGGAATCTTGTTGGTTCCTGCTGCATTGATTATTTGGGGTTTGCGGAATAAAAAATTGTCTTCAGCACATTGGATATTATTATCTCTATCCATAGTACTTGTTACAATAGCAGACATTGGCTTCGGATATAGTGCTGTCATAGATAAAGCGGGAAAAGAAGAATGGATATGGGATTTGTTCCATAATTCTAGCTATCTTATTATGGCTGCGGCTTTATTTTTACAGAGCAGGATCTTTGCAAAAAAAGACCATGAAAAAATTATAGTTTAATGATATGATAATCGCTAATTTGATATCATTTGCTACCTATTTTTGTTTGATACCAGAATGTGATGTTTATTTGTTACAACTCAATTCACAGAAATTAACTGTTGAATTTGAGCAATCCTAAGAGATTGGCAAACGCATGTCACCACTTGTAGAGAATTATTTTTGCGCGGCTAGCTCGGAACCACCACTCTTAGATTATATATAATAGTAGTAGAATTGTGAGAATATTTTGACATCGTTTCCATTCTACTAGATTCTTTCGTTAGTGGTAATCATCAGTTTCGCTCCAAATTACGTCTCATACTCTAGAAATTCAAATAACGATTATCTGTTATCAGATAAACACTTCGCTCAACCTAGAATTTTGCCACCAATATGTGATCGATTAACTGTGTATCTGTATTTGCTAGTTGATCTAGTTTAGGATTAAAAAGTTCTGCCTTTCTGAATTCTCCTTAAATTTTCAAGCAGCGATCTCATTTGCTTTGGTGTCGGACTAACATCTTTAATCTGTTTCATAGTTGACATGAGTTCCTTTAGACCATCATATACTCCTTTATCCTCTATCGTGCTTACAAGCGTATCTGCTCCGAATGGCTTCTGCATCAACTCTACAACCTGCTTGAGCTGTTTTACTGAATCCTCAAGAGTTTGTTCTACATATGCAGAAGCAAATATTATCCTCTGATTTGGATTCAGTTCAAGAATCTCCTTTGCGACCTGCATTCCATCTTTGCGAGGCATCATGTAATCCAGGATAACAGCGTCAAATGGAGCATCTATGTTCTTCGTCTTTTCATCTCGATTGGATAAAGTTTGTTTTAATTCCTCACTATAGACTTTTAGACACTCTTCTCCATCGTCAGTAAGGAGAACCTCATGCTTTCTTGCTTCTAAGGCATCCTTGTATGATTCAGAAATCTCAGTATCATCCTCGGCGATAAGTATCCTCATTAGGCTAATCTAGGTATAATATTAGCACATTTAGGTATTCTCCCTCCAGGCAATTCAGATATTATCTAAAAAAGACGTTCTTAGTATAGATTGACTTGACAATTACAAAGATCAGGAAAATTTAATCTATTTCTGATAAAATGATGAAATTGCTCTGCCGATATCTTCTTCAAATTTTCTCAATAATCTATGAAAACTATCTTCAAGTTCTTTGACCCTCTTCTCTGTCTCCATTTTAAATGATTCAATATCAATACCACTATAGGCATGGTAGTATCCTCCTTCTTTTAGCGTCTTCGTTTCTTTATTGCAAATTCCTAGATCTACTAATTTCTGCAAAGCCCTAAAAGCAGTACTTTTATCCCTGTCTACCCTTTTTGCAAGCTCTTCTAAAGTCATAGACTTTTTATTCTTAATCAAGATGAATACCAGGTCTAGTTCCAGGGGCGACAAATCATATAGGTAGATAAAAAGATCCTTAACTGTGGAATTCACCCGCGTTATAGTTTTGATTGGAGAAGTTGACAATACTTCTAGTAATATCCCATCCTGATTTAAAGGTATTGTATAGTTTTGGTATGCCATGTTAGGTTTTGGGTGTCAATACCAAAACCTATTAATATGGGTGTTGTTCTTATCTAATTCATGATGACAAGATTGGAATATCAGCATGAGGTGCTATCTACTCCTGAGCATGTGGAAGGGGTATCAATAGCAAATATTCTCAGTGCAATAGCCGATGACAAATCTTTGGTTCTATTTAATACCATCGCTATTGCAGGTGGAGATAGTGATATTCTTATTACAAGACTAGGTGTTACTAGGAAACAGTATTACTCTAGAATCTCTGCTTTGGTGAAAACTGGCTTGATAAGTAGAAACAACCGCCAGTACGTGCTTACCTCACTTGGTTTGATAGTTTATGATGCACAGTTGATGATTGGAAGGGCAATTAATACATATTGGAAACTCAAGGCAATTGATTCTCTTGAAACAGAACACAAGCTTCCAGCCGAAGAACGTAACAAGATAATTAACACGTTAATAGACAATCAGGATATCATAAAGATTCTTGTAAAGCAGTCTTGAATTGTATATGAATACTTGTAAAGCAGTATATCTCAGAATAAAATTGTGAATTTAGGTCGGCTTCTTGTACCAAATACAGTCGAATCGAAGATAGAAGGAAACGCTCTCTTGGTCAGAAAAAAAGCAAACTTAGGGGTGTTAACAATATGAAGATATTGATAGCCGAAGATGACAGAGATATTGTATTAATGCACAGGGTTGCATTAAAAGATGGAAACCATTGCCCTACGCTTACAGACAATGGTGAAGACTGTCATACTATTTATCGACAAGAATTGAAAAATTTTATTTCCAGAATGGGATCTCTTAACAACAATAAACAACATGTATTTGACATGGTAATCTTAGATTACAGAATGCCGGGGACCAACGGGATTGAAGTTGCCAAAGAAATAATCAAAATTAATCCCAAACAGAGGATAATTATCGCTTCTGCTTACCCTAGAGATACCCTCCTCTATTCTATGAAAGAGCTAGGGCAGCTTGTAGAACTTGTGCAAAAACCCTTTAACCACGTTAATAGATGCAATAGAGAATAACCAATTTTACTCCGAATTACAAAGGTTCAATCAAGATGGTGCTATCATACAAGAATTTAATCTTCATGAACATGAACAACTTAGTGATCAGCCGGAAATCATGCTGAGTTCTAAGTATAGTTCAAAGAGAATTGAAGGGAATGAATAGGTGCTATTATAAATGCGATGCAAGAGCTGTAGTGCAACACTACATTATCATACTGCCTGCATGATGTGCCGTAACTGCGGCTTTAGAGTTGATCATGAGGTGTTATTACAGGAGAAATGTGTATCGTGTGACCATTACCTAGAAGAGTCTGAAAAGACAAGTGGCATTTGTGTATTCTGTCAGTACGATATAGTCAAAGGCAGTAAATGATAATTTCAAACCAAATAAATTCTGGAACCATCTGGAATGTGGAGAACGATATTAGGTTCTTATTTCCTACTTACATTCAAAATGCTAAGCCGTTAATTCTGCCTAGTCTTTGTTTAGCTTTTCTGTTAATAGGTGATAGCCTTCTCCTCATACCACAACAAGGACAAAACGAACCGTCATGCAAGAAATAAATCTCACATCTTCTATGTATTTCCTACCTAGACCATACCAATTCTAACCAACTATAATCTTCGAATCTAATCTTTCACAGAGGTTTCTGCAAACCATAAGTAATCTAGAAAAGGAAAAATCAAGATTCTTAAAGATTACGTGAGTTCAGTGACCATTTGATTTTTTAACTCTTCTATCTTTTTCGGCAATCATTGGTATAATGCTAAATTTGTTATACCAAAATAGTGCCACCGCCATACAGATATACGCGCAAATAAAGAAGATATCCCAGATCCATAGTGGAAATATTACGAAGTTAACTAGTTGGCTGTAGGCAAACCCACTATCACCTATGACGCTAAAAATCACAAACGACGATAACAGCGTAAAATGAGTAAAGGCGGGATCTGATCTACGTAGGCCCCACACAACAAGCAAGGCAGGGATTAGCATTATAATATCAAGAACCGGATAGGCAACACTAATGATAAAATCAGTTACGCCAGTTAGATCGAATTTTAGTGGATTAGAACCTACTAATATCGATGCAAATGTATAACTTAGTATTGTAACAACCACGGCCACCGCAGTAATAGCGCTGATATTGTATTTGTGTCTGTGAATATCTATTTCCTGCACTCCCGTTGTTACTGGTAAATTCGCTTTTCTGAAGTTGACTAGCTATATTTTGTATAATGCCATTATAAACATGGCATAACCTAATAACCATAATGCGTCTGCTGGTGTGGGAAATGGATTTTTTACGTTAAGCACAAGTTGATAATAAGTGAAAGTTATTTCGGCAGATGTCCATAATGATAATCCAATCATGATAAACAAGGATGCCTTATTATTAGCGCTTAGGATATGTTTTATAATACGCTGCCTGAATACGATAGTTATACTAGCAGAGAGTGCTACTACAGCGGCGCAATCGGTCATAATGTCATCTATTGTATTCTTTATATCGTTACCAACGAAGAATAAAATGCTTGTAGCTAACGATAACACTAGGATCAGGACATAATAAAATGTCATTTCATGCGAACTGAATATGCGGCTTACTTTCATCGTGATGTTTATTAAGATAAGATAGATTGCCCATGATATTAAACTGCTAAATAATGCAGCCTGATACGGTTGAAATATTCCCCCAATAGATAGAAGTTGAATCTGGATAAACGTTTTGATAATGACATACATGATATCGCAGACTGTAAATAATCCAAGTAAATGTCTGAAATCTGCTTTTAGTTTTATGCCATTATGTCCGATGTATCTGCGTCTATGGTCGATATAATAGAGCAGGAAAAAGATAGGCGTGTCAATACTGTATTCAACTACTGCGGTAAAAATCGAATCTGCAATGATATTTGAATTTACTACATAAAAATAGAATTGCGCTAGAAATGAAGAAGCAAATAAAGATACTGTATCTGCGATTAGTAGATTCTTGTTAAAAAGTATAGCATCCTTATATTTATCATAGAATTGCAGAACGTAAATTAGTCCTCTCAACAGAGATTAAAGCACCTAGTTGCAATTACAGAATCCGCCTTAGCTACACCTATGCCAGAATAAATTGCAGATAAACTCAACATAGTACCCAAAACTATAGTCAACAATCTTGCACAGGTTTTCCTTTTCATTGGGAGTCATCTGTTTGCTGCCGGGAATTGTTGCATAGAATAAAGGGATAATACTAATTATAGTCTGTAGCTTAATTCCAT
>QHBN01000242.1 GCA_003176995.1 Candidatus Nitrosopolaris wilkensis | reverse complement strand
GGAGCTTTACAAAATGGGCTCACTGACCTTCCGGTCATGAATAAAAGCAAAGTACTGTACATAGGCGCCTCGACCGGGACGACTGTAAGTCATATCTCCGATATTATTGGAATTAATGGCATAATCTTTGCAGTAGAATCCTCTTCAAGAGTTGGGAGAGATCTTTTAGAAAACCTAGCTTCTAAACGAGAGAATATTGTGCCCATACTTGAGGATGCTAGAAAACCTAGATCTTATTTTTCTGTTTTCGGGACAGTCGATGTAATGTACTGCGATATCGCCCAGCCTGACCAAACTGAAATTGCTATGGCGAATTGTGTTGTTTACCTCAAACCTAACGGTGTATTGCTATTGGTGGTCAAAACTAGGAGCATCAACGTACTTCTGAATCCTAAGACCGTTATTGCTCAAGAGGCAAAGAAACTGGAAAATAACAGGTTTAGTATTAAGCAAATTATAGGTTTAGCGCCTTTCGATAAAGACCATGCATTAATACGTGCAATTTATCAGCCTCAATAGGCAGATGCGCTCTCGCTTTCTAGCAGATTTCTTAAAGGTCTCCACGATTTTCTAGCAAAATGGGGCGCAGACTTGTATCGGGTAACCCATTTTTTGATGAAAAACATGGTTTTCTTGTCTGAGGGGTAACCGCTTCCTATGTCATGATAAATCTTACGAATTCGTTCAACTTCATTATCACGAATGATTTTGGCGACAATAGATGCGGCTGAAACAACTACATTTAAACAATCTGCATGGTGCAAACAGTAAATCCTTGGTTTTGGAGTCCACAAATACTTTTTTATTGAATTTTTGTAGCGTTCTAGATTGATATCACACGCATCGACGTAGATTCTGTCAGCATGGATATTGTTGATTACTTCAGCCATCCCTGTTGCTTCAAGCTCATTTAGACCGTTAAAAAAGACATAGCTGTCGACTTCATGACAGTCGAATTTGGATATGCAAACAGAGTTCGCCAATTCTACGATATTTCCAAAAAAATTTTCGCGAGCCATGGGCGTCAGCGTCTTTGAGTCTCTTATACCTAACTTGTGCAATCGGGAGATGCCATTTTTTCCGATACATATGCCTGCAACAATTAAAGGCCCAATAACAGATCCACGTCCGGCCTCGTCTACTCCACCTATGAGTACGTTTTCAATGGTTTTTTGCAATAATGATTTATCCTTGTAGCAGGCTGATTTCATATCAAGGAGGTTATTATTAGTTATGTTGGCGAAACGCGTCTATCACTGATAAATAACGGAACGATAAACATTAAGCCCATTACGGTTATGAGCTCCTCTCAGTTTGTAGAAACCATTGAAGGCAAGACGAGACTATTGGTCCCGGCTTCATCACTTTCAGGTAAAGTTCCACCAAAAGTTCCAGCTTTCTTTAACCCGTCAGCCAAATTGAATCGGGATATCTCTGTACTTGTATACAAGACATTTGTACCTGAGATAAACAAAAATCCTAAAACCTTTGGTGATCCATTTGGAGGAATCGGAGCAAGAG
>QHBN01000241.1 GCA_003176995.1 Candidatus Nitrosopolaris wilkensis | reverse complement strand
GCATGACCGCCGTGACCGCCATTAGCATTACCGCCTTTTGCGTGTGATGATACTTCTTGGTGAATCTTTTTCTCTATCTGTACTTTAATCGAATTCATGTCAATTGACTTGTGTGCCATCGCATAATTGTATGGAAGCACGAGTGCTCCAGCTACGAGAATCGTAGCAACAACTACGGATGTCATTATTGCTGTTGTTGTTTTTATATTCAAATTAGGTCGTGACTCATGTACATGTGAACAGCTATTTAAGTATCTATTAGTAGAAATACCTGTACATCTTCTATAGTAAAATTATCACTATTTGTTCTATAATATTTCTCTCTAGATGGTGAATCGGCATGAAAATACACAAAAAATGGACAAGAACAAGATCGTACAGAAATTGCATTATAATACTGTATAGTACACACTTGCTACACTATACTAAAAGACAAGTAACCTAACTGCAACCGAGATTTTAATAAATGATACGCCTGGAAAGCTGAGCTTTTGTTAGTAATTACTGGGAAGACTATCAAACATGCTAAGACCTTTATCTGCTGTTCGGTTATAGCTATGAACTTTAACCAATCTAACAGACTGGTAACCTTCGTTGGAAAAACGATGAATTCGAGCTTGTCGTTATTGAAGCAATATTGTATTTGCAATCAATTATCTCCCACAACGGCTGAATGATTTTGGAAAAATATCCACATTAACCTAGTTAAGAAAACAAAGCATAGATGGACTAGAATTTCAGAGTCTTTCGTATGACCAGCTCTCCAATACCACGAATTATGTTCGTATGATCAGCTTCCGGCTCTGTCGTTATGTAGAGAAGATGGTTATCATCATTATCATGGCCTAATGGCATAGTGATGCGTTTAATCTTCTCATATTCTGCCAATACATACTTTCCTTTTCCAATCTTCGTCGCTAGTTCGCTGCGTATTTTCCATGCATTAATTGCTAGTTCAAGTGATTTTTTACTTTCTTCTGGAGTTAGCAAATTCCTTACGCCTTCACGATGCTCAGAGTACATTACCCTCCCACCTATATCACAGATGGTAACTAACCTAATCTTTGGATCAAGCTTCATAATGTCTTGATACAGTTTTCTATAATCCATCTTACTCATGGTAGACAACTAGAATTTAATAAAACTTTTAGGATCTCACAAACAATAAACAACTCGCTTGAGAGACTGCCAATGTGTCTTGGTTATAATTATAATACTTGCCATTTCGGTTACGATGAAGTCACAACATGTTGTTTACAACATGTCCTGCGTGGTTTCCTACATTAGCTCCCGGGTTTCGTAGAGCAACCACACAGAGATTGTTAATCCGAATGTGACGTGTGCGATCTGGCCTGCTGCAAACAGGCCTTGTATCCTCTTCGCCGGTCTATAATGATCTTCAATTTCGTTTTTTTCCTTTATAGGATCCAAAGCACAAATAGTGAAGACTGAATTTGTTTTTAAAGGGGCATTCTGCCATCAATCCTAAAAGTATGGTTACATCACCTGAGTGTAAAGACGCTTTCATATGACGACGGCATTTTGTGTGATATGGATTTGGTTCGCTGAATCAATCCTGTATCTTTGATGGTTACATTGAACTGGAATCTACCAACCTGCTTCCACGCAAAAAACGCTCCGATCTTTATTATTACTATTGCACTCAATAGCCCTTACAGCCCAAAAATCATAATCTGCATGCTTCCTATCCCCTGCTTCGTTGAAGCTCGTATCACCTGTAATCCCAGTGTAAGAAATAGCTATCTGCAAGAACGTTTTCTTTAAAGAATTAATATCTTTAGTACCACCAGAAGCATTTTCTGTTAGAGCCCCTACCGAAAACTCGTCGTAGGAGACCTCTGCATAAGATCTCGGAACTTTTCCTCCCCCGAATCTGATTGTCTACGAGTTTAAATTTGTAGCTGTTACTATTATCTACTCCATATATCAGGTGGACGAAACCTGTTTTTGCTGCAAATATGGCACCCATCTATATTCCTTACAAGCTTATCTTTCAGAGCAGAACCATCACTGCCGTACCACTTTACCATGGATAAGACAGGCTGGTTTTGTACTTCAATGAAAATTGGCACTACTTCGTCAGAAGCTACAAGATATACTCCTACTTTATCAGCTCCATACTGAGCCACTGCCTAGCTAATCCTCAAGCTCAATGATCTCAAATCTTGACCCCAAATCATAACATTTATCCTATTAAGGCTTGCAGAGAAGTCACCTGTGCGAGGTATATACTCAACACCATCCACCACTCTACCACCTAGCATCTCGAAGTTGTATTTTGTGCCATTAAGAAGATCATTGCTATACACATCGGTTCTCCACATTGGTACGACTACTCGTACTCCGTCTTGCTACATCTTTTTAGATTTGGCTTGACCTTAATGGATATCGTCAGGCACAAATCAAAAAATATTATTATCTCCTCAAACAGCAAGAGAGGGTGCGGTACTGGATGGACTAACAAACAAAATTCCGTTTTTATCAGCATAATATTTCACTTCTTGGATCTCTGCGCTGGTCCCCGGACCTATGACTATTCTTACACCTTTTGCTGCCAAATCCTGAAGCTTTTCAAGGCTAATTGCCGGGTTTGTGTGCGTATCCTCAATTATGAGCCCAACTCTAGTATTTGAATTACTATTGGAAAAATATCCATTCACACCTTTAATCGCAATCTTTATTACCGCATCTTCAGATTCGCCCAGAGATAATGAGGCACCGCTTAGTGGAAGGAGAGCACCCAATGTTACACTTTGTTTTCCATTGCTGTTGAATGGTGTTACTATTACTTCAGAATTCGTGTTAGCAAATAATGCTATTAACGGAGATGAGGGATATACTAGAATGCCAATTAGTACTATAGCGGCCAATAAGGTAACAACATTTACGATAGGTGGAACTCTTCTTTTAGCAGCCCCCTTTTCGGTCAGGCTCGTATGCGGCTATTGTCGTGAATACTTCTTTTGAGTAATAAACCTCATGTGTGGTGCCGGGGGGATTAGCAATTTGATATGCCATAATAATCCTGCGGCCATGACAAGGAAATGAGCTGCAAAAAACAGTGCCGATGACCATAATTGTTCGACTAAAGATGCTAGAACAATAAGTGTAAACCAGCTGTCTGATACAGCGATTAAAAAAATACCTAATGATTCGCATATCCAAGGAATGAACCAAACGGGTTCTTTTCGAAATTCTACAAAGAATTACGATTGCAGGAATCGTCAAAGTTGCATCCAAGATAGGATAATCAACTTTCCCCGCAAAAACATTTCAATACCTCTTGAAGTAGATAGGACAGATAGGTTTACAGTGAGAGCAACAATATAGCCAAGAAATATGGCATTGCCAATTACGCTCGCAATGAGAGCTTTCCTGCCTAAATTGAATTTCTTCTGGAATTGCTTATATGTCATGAATAGATAGTAGCCAAGAATTCCATAAGCACCCAGCAAAAGATAATCAGCAGCAGATGGAATGGGTGGCACTACATCTAGGACAAGCTGATAGATTTGCCCAAATAATGTCGGCGGAAAGATACAGTGCCAAACCCGCAGCGAGGGCTGCATGTGTTTTACCATGAAGTCCATGAAATTTTTGTTTATATACTAAGAATATTGCTAAACCTGCAGCAATTGAAGCATTAATAGTAACAATCCAGTTAGAATAGAAATCCTTACTTTTTATTTCTGCGAAAAAGATGATAGAATCTGATGCAATAATTGCTATAAAAAGTCCTAGAAAAAGGGTCATCTGCTGAGAATTATATTTATAGCACGCCCCCTAATGATCACGAGAAATAATCAAGGCACCCCATTTAAGAGTATACGGCTTTAGAACTTTGTCTAGATATTAAATTGAATTTAGGCATCGACAAAATCGAGGTTAGATCATTATTTTATAATTGGTTGATGCGTAGCTCATCTATTTAATCTTCCTTTTCAAATACCCGCAATCTATAAGCTATCCTTGTTTAAGACTCAATAACTGCGAAGTTGGTGGGGAGAGTGATTGAGTGAGTGATAGCTGCATGGTCATCATACATACTACATACCCATCTGCGACAATATCTTCATTACAGTATCTTTGTTCCTATCTGAATAGGGTGGCGACTCTACATCTAGCCACTCTGTATTACCACCTAAGTTATATGAATATAGTTTGCCGCCGATACTGCTAATGCGTCCCAATAAATCGTGAGATAAATTAAAGCCTCCTGCGTGCATCCTCGCTGATGTAGTGTGTAAATAATCAAAAATCGTGTTGTTAAATAGATATATGCCAAGTGCCTCTGGTTGCTCAAGTTTCACCACCCCCTTTTCAATAAATTGTTTGATCAAGGATGTAGTAGAGTTCCTGGAGTTGTTAGCCTGACGATGAATGGCGTTGTCTAAAATAACTCGGCCCGTCTCTTCACGCCTTTGGTTTCGAACGACCACGATTCCCGTAATTCCTCCCTTCGTAATCCTGTCTGCCTTTTCATATTCTTGTATCAAACCATCGATTCTTAGGGCGCACAAGTTGTCCGCAAACCACAATAAAAAGCATTTATCTGTTCTCACATCTCTTTCAATTTCTAGAAGAGCGCCGCCTGTCCCAAACTTTTTGTCTTCAATAAACGTTAAAGGCTTCCCTATCGCAGCTTCTTTGCCCTCAAAATAATTAATAATTTGTTTGCCAATATTATCGAACTCACACAATATAATTAAACCGCTGATCTGAGAAAACTTTGCCAGATAGCTCACGACATAATGTATTACCGGCCTTCCGTTGAGTGGGATCATTGCCTTGGGAAAGTAGTCAGTGAAAGGCTTAGCTCTTGTACCGTAACCACCCGCAAGCAATACTGCCTTCAAGCTATTTATCGACACCTTTGTGTAAAAGCGTGAGACAATATATTATATATAATCATAGAGTATAATCGCGGTTAAAAGTGGTACGGATAAATAAAGAAAGAAGAAATGAATAAACTTTACAGTCAGGCTTTGATTTAAACGTAAATAGTCAAGAGGTAGTACGAATAAAAGAAAAGAATGAAAAAGGAAAGGCAAAGAAAGAAAAATGGTAAAACTAGTTGACCCCAACACCACCACCATTATTTAGGCGTGTGTGCATCTGATCTGCAATTGTCGTGATATCCCAGATTGGGTTTTTTCTACTATTGCCATCGGGGCTGAAAGTCGACGAAGTTGATGATAATATCCCATTTGCAATCAGTTCATGTGTAGTTAGTGCCGCTAGCGGCAACTCCTGTCGCGCCCGGCGAGTTATAATTAAGTACGTGTAGCGAATAAACATGGTTAATAATCATTGTGTCACCGAAAAATTTGCCATGGCTATCTATAAGTATGGCTCTGATACCGGCAGTGCCTCGTTTGAGGATTACTTTAGGTTATTATCGTACTCTAAATAAATTCGAGGATAGCATGTGATAAAGGGTTTCAAATAAAAATTCCTTAAGCATAATGGAATTAGATCTGAGTGTGATAGGCGAAACTGGCTGCCTACCGCTGGATGAATGTATGCATAGAATTGTCAAATTTCTAGTAACGGTCTGTTCTGCATTCCATGTTTAAATTTCGAGAAAAAATTTTGTACTTTCAGTTTTTTCTAGTCAAAAGAATTTGTCTTATAACTGGATCCGTTATCAAGTTGTCGATGATTTTTTTATGTTCTTCCTGTGGAATGTCAAAGGATAATCCAATCGAATCAATTGCCTTGAGTTTATAATAATTCACGACTGCGTCTTCAATCGCCATTAACGTATAATAGACTACTTTTCCAAATGTGGTCCTATAATTCCTTCCGTTCTTTCTTGATAGCATTCCATTTCTTGTGAAGCCAGATAACCTTGAATAATACTGGCGGCGAGAAAGTTTTGTCTTGCTCCTTAGAGCGGAGCTTTCACTGCCTGCGGCGGAGACAGATTTGAATAATTCAACAGATATGGGATCAGAAATGCTCTTCAATACGTTGGATACTGTAATACCTTTAGTTTTTGTCATCCTAGCCTCAGTTGGGGTTTTGTTTCTGGCGGTCTTTTCCTGTTTAGATCTTAATTTAGCCGATGCCTGGCACCTACTTATGATCGAGTACCCGACATTATAGGCTTAGCGAGGCAATATGTGGGTACAAACACAAAAAAATACCCCATTTTTGGTACAATCTGCAACATGGATAGGTCCCTCTATCATGGCGTACAGAAATAGGAAGGAAAACCATATGATACTAAATATTAAATGTCTCGGCACACTAATTCTGATCGTTCCATTAATTGATATTTTATTTGATACACTAGGTGAGCGCGATTTATACCCAGAATAATAATGCTCCCACTATTAGCGCTGATTGAAGCATCAGATGCCACATCATGGATTTCTTATGTTGCTTCCGAATAAATTCATGATCACTTAAGTGCTTTAATATTTCTGCCATTTTTATGGTTGCCATCGACGCGACAAGGCTTACCAAAATCGGGCAAATCAACCCAATATTAGTCGGTAACATGTAGAAAGACAACCACGAAATAGCAATCATAGTTGCTGCGATAATTATAGTCAGAATTACAGTATTTTTCTTGCCAATGACTACTGGAATGGTCCGGCGACCAAAAGCCTTATCACCTTCAACATCTCCTAAATCGTTTAGTAAGGATGTTATAAATATTATAATTCCAGACATTAAGGCTGCGTAGGTACATATTAAAATTGGACTGCTAAGGGCGCCACCAATGTAGTTGTGGTTGTTTATCATACCAGAGTTATTAAATGAATAAGAACTGCCTAGCATAAGACAAAGCATACTTGCCGCGGCAATAGATGCGGTCTTGAGTAC
>QHBN01000240.1 GCA_003176995.1 Candidatus Nitrosopolaris wilkensis | reverse complement strand
ATCTATTGTGCTACAAGCTAGATGCACTAGAACCGCATATATCACAAGAGATTATGAATCTACACCATGATAAGCACCATCTTGCCTATGTAAACGGCGCCAACGCAGCACTTGAAAAATTAGAAAATGGAAGGAAGAACAATTTTCAAGGTATAGATATTAAAGCTATTGAGAGAGACCTATCCTTCCACTATGCGGGTCACACGCTACATTCTATATTCTGGCCTAACATGAAATCAGGCGGTGGCGGAAAACCTGGCGGCGCTATAGCTGACAAGATTAATGAAGATTTCGGCGGTTACGATGGTTTCAAGGTTCAATTTACAGAGGCTGCCAAGACCGTGGAAGGCATTGGCTGGGGCATCCTTGCATACGATCCGCTCTCAGGTCAATTATTGACATTCGGTGCAGAGAAGCACAACTTACTACTCGGTCCAGCATCTATTCCATTACTAGTTTGCGACGTGTGGGAACACGCATACTATCTCCAGTACAAAAATGACAAGGCAAGCTATGTTAATGCATGGTGGAATGTGGTAAACTGGGATGATGTGGCGAAGCGATTCGACAAGCTGCACTTACTAAATATTCTGAAGCGTCTATTGGATTAAGTATCATTTTCATCTGTATTTTTTTGGTATAATCCTAAGTCTAAAGGCCTCCCTGGCTAATTGCTATTGCGAGTAAGGTCATGGAGCAACCAACATAATCAATGGACATTGACTGTGGTTCAATACTTGAAATAGCGCTCGAAGTTGGCCATAAGTCAAAAAGCCAGATAATTTCAGATTGTAAACTTTTTAATCCAAGTTGGGCATAAGGTACTCTAGAACCCTAGAGATTTTCGCTTTATTCTTGGAAGTCCTTTCAAAGACGATGTATCTTTAGGGTTCAGATTATATAAAAATAGCGATGATTATCTAAATAGATTAATTAGGTTGGTCTGAAGAGCAACGTTCATGATGAGTTATTTCTTTTGTCAAAAAAGGAGGAAAGGATATCGTCTCCTGTTGCCAGTTTATGACCACATAGGATATTCTACTTTTGTTTTTGAGTTGCTTCACTAAATATTTTTGCCAATTTTTCGTGTAATTCTTTCTTAGCGGAGGATTTTTGTATCATAGCCTGCCACTCTTTACCCATGCTTTCCGTTAATGCATCAGCCACTTTGTCCATAACAGGACCATTCGCCGCTTCTATCCTTTTCTTTAGTTTCTCTATCATCAACTCTGAGTATGCTGCAAAGGATGCTTTGTGCCACATCGCCATCACCATCTCGAATGGGTCCATAGATTCCATTTTGCCACTCCCGTGCATGGGTCCACATTCTGAACAGCCACTCGTTCCAGATCCTGGATGACTTGAGCATCCGCAGGAATCATCGTTTTCATGGTTAACTTGATTCTCCATTTTTCATCTATTCACCTATTAGTGGTTGTATGTAATGGGATAATTAAGTATGGTAGTCATTTCTTAGTAAGTTGGTTGGTTTTATGCTATCAAGTCACTCATAGATTATCATCGAATTTATTTAGATTCAGTTACATAATGTGATTATGAATAATAAACAAAGATGGATGATATCTGTAATATTTGTAAAGAAGATATACCTCAAGGAAAGAATCACAACAGATTAGCACAAGGCTTGGTTCTTTGTGATAGGTGCTATTGTAAATGACTATTGCATATTTTATTTTCACCATATTTACGGCAAATAATAAATTTAGTCGGTTTCTGGCTAAATTGAACAGGTCGGTTTGAATGACATATGAGAATATTCGATACTAAATCATCAAATCCGAAATTAACGAAGAACAATTCTTACTTGAAACAGATATACAATCGTTAGTAGAGAATAACTTACAAGAAATTTTTGGTTTTGATCTCGTAACTTCGGAATTTCAATTACAAGATTTACGCATAGATACACTTGCCTTTGATACTGATTCTAAAAGTTTCGTCATAATTGAATATAAGAGAAATGAAAACATTTCACTACTAGACCAAGGTATAGCCTACATTTATCTTACGATTACTAACAGTGCAGACTTTATTGTGGAATATAATGAAAAGTTTGGTAGGTAGTAACTTGAAGGGGCAGTGTTAGATTAGATAGAGGAGAAAGATAGTCACACACCCGATAGAATTCGCAAATGAAGACAATAATGTTACTTCCTTGCAGTGAGTGATATTTATATATGTGGTATTATTCACAAGTTTAGTGTATCTCCGATTCAGGGCAAATCAATCATTGTTCTCCTCTCTGCCGTTTGAACTCCTCAGGGTTATCCTAAATATGTGATACTGATGAAAAAACTATTTTCTGTAGCAATATGCCTAACACTAGTCCTAAGCTTGATATTTTCTGCACCCGCAGGCTTGTTGTTATCTAACGCAAAAGCGCAGAACAGCATTAGCAGTTTGCCAAAATCATCGCTACTAACAACCAGGACAACAACGCCTAATCCTACGTCGACAACTGGAAACAATAATCTAGTGGGTTCTGCTAGCCCTACCAGACAAAGCCCGATTCAACCAGGTACCGCCGATGCCATTCCTAACCAGGTTCCTGGCAATAATCCTCTTTTCTCTCCAGCTTTAAATCCAAATCAACAGGGAGGAAGAAATCCTCCGATAGCTGAGGCTGGTTCGAATCTAGTAGTGTCCGAAGGCAGTAGAGTTATGCTTGATGGTTCTAAAAGTCATGATGCAAATCCTGGGGGTAGTATAGCATTTTATAGGTGGATGCAGACTTCTGGAATACCTGTCAGTTTATTTGCAAGCAATACTGCGAATCCTACATTTATTGCCCCACAACTACCAATTGGAACAGCTCCTGCCGTTCTGACATTTAGTTTATCAGTATCAGATAGCTATGGTTTGACGGGCACTAATCCTTCCAGCACAAGTGTTACTGTTTCCTATAATCCTCAATTTCATTACCTGCGTCCGACTATTCCTTTCAGTGCCTCATCTCCTAATGCTGGGCAACCGCCCCAGGGACCATTAGTCCAACAATATCCATTTTCACAATTCAAGCAGCCGATACAGCAACGACAACAAGTTCCTCAGGTAACTGGTAATAAGGTTGTCACTTCTGCACCTCCAAACCCTGCTGCCCCGACTACTGGAGCAAAACAAAATAATACATTGCAGAGACTTCAAACTGTTCCAAATAATAGTGTACAAGTGCCAACGACTCCCAACCAAATAATAAAAGCTCTACAGGATCCCCTTCTCCAAATGCACTGACACCAGTTGTGCGTCCGCAGTCAAACAATAATAATACGACTTCACTCCCTCACAACCTTTCAAACACGAAGGCGAATGCTCAATCATCTGCAAATGGATCCAATATACTTCTCCTTATTACCAAAAAGGTAATGCTCAGTATTTCATATCTGGTAAAGACGAGATACATGCCACACTGGATGGCGATAGCTCCGTCACTGATGAGAGTTCGATAACAATAACAACAAAAGTAGATAAATTAGAACAGATGCCGGGTTCTGCTGTGTGTCCCGGAGGTGGAGGAACATTCTCTTTTGAAGCACAATCGAATCATGGTTGTTTGTTTTATGGTACTTCCGCAACTAAAGCCGCAATTATCGATATAGCAAATGAATTTTCACAAAGACAAATAGATTGTAGAGCTCCACATCTACCTAGTACTAATTGCAATAGTACCCTCGATTTTCCCAGTGTAAGTCAAATACCAGTTGTACTTCCACCAAATTCCTGCAGTGTGGCGAATCCATGCAAAACCATGATAATAACAGCCATGAGTTTGCCTTGGGGTGGATTAAACGATATCGGACCTTCGTCCACTTGTAACGCTAATTGCAATGTTCTTTGGCAGACTCCTCATGCATCACATAACAATGGGAAAGAAGTGGATGTCAAAGTAGGCAATCTGGGAGTCATAACCTATAAACTCTTGTTACGACAAGTTATTCTTGATAATAAGGCCAATCCCGCCCACCTTGCCCATTGCGAGGGAGATATAAACTTGATAACCCCAGTTCATAGTTGCATTCCTATAACTCACAATGCGAATGGCCTAGCAACTCATATTCATATATTTTTCACTAACTAGGATAAGTAAATGTCTCACTCCCAGGACATCCACGCAGATTGCAAAAACCAAAATACCAAATAATTGACTAGTCATGACGCAAGGTAATCCTTAGGATCAGCCGCATCAACGCCATAGCTTTTCAACTCTGCTCTTATCTCGTCATCGTCGATATCATTTCCAAGAACATTTTTTGTTTTCTTCTTTTTTGGTTGTGATATAATTAGAGGTTGTGAGTTTGAAGTGTCTTTCGGCTTTAGTGTTTTGTCTTTTTGTGCTGGTGTTATTTCTTCATATGCAGAGAAAGTACCGCACTTAGGACAGCGCCAGCCATCTTTGCCGTCAGGAGTTTTCTCCGGTTCTAATTTTATTGCGGGAATACAACCAGGGCATTGGGGTAAATGCTGACGATCATAGAAACCAGAATATCCACCACGCCATAGACCGATGTTAATCTTCCTGCGATTGGCTTTCATTTGTTCATATGGGTGATTCGTTGTCATAATCCATCTTACTTACTTACTCCTTTTTTGCTCACTTCGGCTATAGACATAGTTTGAAGGCAAAACTCTAAAATCATTAAGTCTCCATTCTCCAAGCCTAGCAGACTTTATATTATCAATTTTTATTGCTTGAGATTTCATATCGTTATCACTAAGTAAACTCATAAGATCCCATCGCCATTCTTGCGCAATCAAATACATCTGACCCTGCTGACATCTGATCCTTAAGGACCCGTCCCTCTTGATCAGTGCATTGGTGTAACTGTAGAAGCAAAGTCTCAAATCGTTTGTCTATCATGAGATAACCACCTGATAGCATTTCTCGTAAATGGGATAGCATAGCTTTGTTGTTGGCCTCGTTGAATAAGACCGGCTGTATCTTCATATTTAGTTTCCAATCGCAGTGGTTGTCCTTAAAAAACTGGATAGAT
Organism: Candidatus Nitrosopolaris wilkensis; assembly: GCA_003176995.1. Lineage (GTDB taxonomy): Archaea > Thermoproteota > Nitrososphaeria > Nitrososphaerales > Nitrososphaeraceae > Nitrosopolaris > Nitrosopolaris wilkesensis. Next base: position 31,861 of record QHBN01000240.1, on the reverse strand, counting down.
TTTTGAAAGTCAGGGTCTTCGTGTAACTCGTTGAACATACAGAAGAAGACGTCTGTTCTATTGGGAATAATCGTGAGCATGAATGTATTTTATTTAATCTCTGTACGTTCGACCAGAGCAAAATTAAGAACAGGGATCGGAAGGGCGGATACTCTTTCCACTCCAGCCCTTTTTTCTGGGTCTTCACTAGGTGTGCTTTCAAGCCTGTGTGCAAGTTGTACTCCTACATTAGGCTCTTTTTTCGTATACTTATTTGGGAGCGGAGCAGGAGTAGGAATATCTTCTTTTCTATCAATTTATCAGCTTCCTCTTCGAATTGTCTCGATAATGATTCTGATCTGGGGATATTACTCGGTAAGCAGACAGATCACTAATAGTTTTGATACAACAGCGTCTTGTCGCGTTCTGAAAGATAAAATATTAATGAGTACGTCAAACATGAAAGAGACCGTGTATCAATTTAGTTCTAGTAATTGTTACCGACGACAGTTTGCCATTTATGCATACTCTTTTTTTAGGCAGTTCCACAATACGTTTATGAATTCTTAGGTCTTTGCAGTCGTCGAAGAATTTACGGCGTGGAATTGAACAGGGTACACAAATCACAGGTTTTGGCATAGTCTATCAAGTTCTTTGATTTTCGCAATTGTATCCAGCTGCGCCTGTGAAAGTTTTTTCTTTGGTTCTTCTGTCATTTGAGTCATGGACAGTTGGGATATCAGAAAGAGAGAAGAACTCGGTATTCGTGGACCAATAAATCCAGACGGAACAATTCACAAATGTTACCCCACACATAAGGAACCACAACAAATAGAATCAACAAGCGAGCAAATTGCCGGTATGACACAACATAAAGAGGAAGTAGAGATGCCAATGTCAGAAGTGGAAATTCCAGCAGCAATATATCAATACGAAGTAAAGATTGAGCAATCCGCAGATGACGGAAGAATAACTGTGCACTGTCATCGTAACGATCCTGACCTAGCAATCAAACAAGCATGAAAGCCTGTACTGCCCCAGTAAGGAGGCAGTGGTGTTAAGTAAAATGACCCATTTTTTCTAGGATCGTATCTGGCTAAGTCGATGTAATCTTTGACTGTGGTTATACCAAGGCTGTACTTCTTTCCCATATTTTTGAAAGTGTAATAAATGAGTAGACTCAAGCAATTTATATTCTTAGGTGGCAATGTGGATGGATTAAAGTTGTGTTACATTCTTTGCAATAGTAATCTATTATCGCATCAACTGTTGTATTCTTAATTAATCTGGTGTGATCTTTATCACAGAACCAAGGTTCATGCTCATGGGCTTCATATTTTGCAGTCAGTTCATGGGATGGTGTCAAAAGAGGTGATGTCACTATACTTGACAAGTCAGGAAATGCAAGAATGATTTGGTATAACATGGAAAGTCCAGATAGTATTGTTAGATTAATTAAAGCAGAGATGCACAGGTAAGAAGAATGTCAGGAAAATGGGATAATGATACAGAGATGGATAAATTTAGAAGAATGGGATGGACTATGATGAAATGTCATGGTTGTGATCTTATTCTAGGATTTAGGCCACCTGGTCAAAGCGCAGAGGAAGTATACTGTGAAGAGTGTATGAAGAGAGATTTTGCATCTGATACGTAGTTGCTTAGTGGTTTAAATCCTATAGTCCAAAGACGTTTCTGACATTAGTAACAGCTAAGTCTAACTCCACCATTTTATATTTGAGGAAATGAGACCACCACAGCAATTATCTTCAAGGTGGGTTAAAACACATGCTTCCTATTGCATCGCTACAACCCGGATGAGTATGACCGCCATTAATTGCTACACCGCCGCCAGTCTACAGAAGACGAAGGCTAAGCGGTGGGTGTTACCCCAAAGCGGAACAGAGAAATACTTGGATTATAAAAAGTTCAAGTCTTTTCTTTGATATCAATAATTGTATGACATTCAGGACAACTAAACATGACGTATGTACCTATCTTTTTCCCTGTTTCTGATTCCTGAGTGTTAAAAACCTCTATCCACATATCATTAGCTGTTGGGATTTCATGTTTACATACCGGAGCAAATACCATAGCCTAACTGCCAAAGAACTCTATTAATACTTACATCTATTAGCCCAATTATCTATTCAACTGCATATGGTATTGGGCCATATTAACAACAATTGCACCAACATGTTCCCTAACCTGCTCTACTCCTCAATCAGAGCGTCGGTGGGCTTATCCCACCTGTCTTTTATTTTAGCTACGTGCCTCCAATCCTTCAACTTCCATTTCTCAACCAATTTTATCTTCTCTTTCTTCTTTTGTTCAGATTATGTATATTATTAGAAGAAGAAGAGGTACCTCTATCATCTCTATCCTCTAGCCCTTCTTTTGGCCTACCCTTATCTAGAACCCCCTTTTGCTGTACATCCTCCTCATCCTCCTCATCCTCCTCAAAACCCCCATTTTGAGCACGATTTTGTTGAGTAGGATCATGAGTAGGATCATCCTCACTTTCCAGATCCTCCTCAGTAGACTCGGACACCTCAACATTAAGGTCTGTGTTATACTTGCCTTCAAGTCTATCAAGTATGGCCTTATCAAAAGTCAGTTTTGCCTTGTTGCTATTATGTGACGGTGACTTGGCTGAAAAGTCTGATTTTAGGATCTCAGTTATTTGCTTCTGTGATATAGTCCCAAACTGAGAGATTTCATATGATAATGGTTTGTAGGGTATTTCGGAACCTGCTAACCATGCTTTTAGCTCTCTCCATATTCGGCTAGATTCAAATTCATAAGTATGCTCTGTATCCACTAGGAATTTAATTAATCTGTAAAGTGTAGAATGCAAGCTGTCAGTATTCAACTCCCTCCTTTCTCTGACAAAATGGCTTACGACTTTTAATAGCTCAGATTGTGTATCTGTACTTTGGAATACCCTCAAAAGTGACTTGAATAACTGCTTTTCTCTGTTTGTGATGTTTAGTCTTATGTTGGGTATTTTGTCATTATAATGTACAAGTCTATAAGCAAATAATGTATTTCTTAACTCTTAATTCGTCAAGTTGTTTTACAAACTCATCAGCAAATGCAGGATTTGCCGCTGAAAGGGATATAGTTAGGAGCCGTCTTTCAGTAAAAAAGTAGAGTCAAATGAATGATAGTACGGCGGGCATAATAACCATAGTGGTTGGTATAGTCATAGTTGTTGCTTTCGGTTCCTTCGTAATCTTAGTAGGACATGTCCCAAACACAACAGATTATCCTCACAAGACTACAGCCGAACTTTCTCCATATGGGGAGCCTTGCATTGATGAACAATCTCTACATGACTCCAATATGACCTGCTCAACTTTACATGCAATACTGCAACCAGCGAAATGACTTCCTACAAACTATCCCTTTTTGCGCGGGTTGTGCTTGCGAAAAACCATATTCAGTAGCTACAACTTATACTTCCTATAATAATAGAAGCTCAGAAATTAGTTCATAACTGGATTTTAATGTATTTTACTGTAAACGGTCATAACTAGTGTCCTGAATGAATTTAGTACAATCGCAGACATGCAATATTCCGTACCATGAAGAACCGTAGAGCATGACTACAAACACAAATCATTAGCATTACCCACTTCCTGTTTGGTATGCCCGTAGAATTCTATCAGCTTCTTCATCCTTTTGTTTCGTCTCTTTATCAGTGTCAGTAAATTCATCCTGTATGATAATACGGTTACCCGCTGCCTCCCTGAAAAGTCCTTTAGCAAACATGATCTTCAACCAAGCATCTACAGTCCTTTTGTCCCTTCTGTCAGTCGTAGCCATGATCGCTTCTCTCACATCACGTTCAGGCACAGCGATAGGATCTCCGAACTCATCCACTAGATAGTTAATCACCCCTCCCTTTACCCTCAAAAACTCTTGATGCTTCTTGCTTTGTCTTAATGTGTGTGTGTGCTGCTCCCCTAACTTCCCTTCCTTAAACCTAGCAATACCTTGATTTATGAGGTTTTCAACCTCCAAACTTAACCAACCCTTCTTAAAATCAGGATACTTATGAGTAATATGCTTCCTGAGACGGTCTAGACATGAATGAGAAACCCAAACCTTTAGCTGACATTTATCCTCACCATTCATATCGTAAACCTCCAAAAAAAGGATTGGTACCAATAATGGTACCTTGGTACCAATGTATAGTATAGTATAGTATAGTATAGAGTAATATCTCTAGTGATATGGTGTATATTTAGATAAATTCCTTCGTGGGATATAGGAAGGGAGGAATGTTCAAATTGTGCTGCACACACACACACAAATCTGTATTTGTGGCAACTATAGCAGCCGTGACGTCAACTGTTCCAGCCTTAGAAATATTAGGAAGTTTTTCTAAATATGTCACTTCGACATTCTTCTACTACCACTATGGCAATCACATTTACAACGAACCTTTATCCCCAAACCACTATACGAACCCGTGCATTCAGCACAGGCTTCAGTCAAACATTGGTTGATATCGAAGGTTTTAAGTATGCTAGAACCAACTAGAGACTTATCCAATGGGGTCACGACCTTTGTTGGAAACGACTATGAACTGGTCTGCCCTCTCCCCAGAAGTCGGACCAGTTCGTAGGATTGCTCGTCTGTTCTTAGAAATTAATAACTTGGTTCTAGAATAAGGGCACGTAGTCAAATATGGATTCTTTCCAGTACAATTCCAGTCATGCGAACATCTGCCGCAAACTATAGGAATCACATACCGTTCTTGTAGGATTCTTGAAACCGACATAATGTGTGTCGGTACTTATTAGAATTATTGATCGTTATATCTTTTGTCAAGACAGCTTTTGTTAAGCTGCGAGCTAAACTCGGAGGCGAGTTATTTAGTTAACTTATTATGATATAAAAATAGTCAGGTATTCCAGCACACATGCCAACAGTAAACAAAAATCTCTCAAATTTGATGTGGGTTGAAAAATATCGGCCATTGACACTAGATGGAGTTGTAGACCAAAAAGAAATTGTCAACGCTCCGCGTCAACTTATCAATATTCCAGATGATGAGCTGTCGCATTTGTTATTTGCAGCTATTCATACGGACTTAATCTTTCTTCAGAATCCCAGCTTCATACAACTTTTTAGATAATTCTATGAACTGATCCTGTGTTTGCTGCATTGAATTTATTTTGGCATTTAATGATTCAATCTCTGCATTCTTTTCCTCCAACACTTTTACTTCCGATTTTAATCTATTCTCTTCGTTTATGGTTAGGCTATCTACAGCCTTCAGATATTCTTGTAACAAGTCGTCTTCACTATAGTTGAGATACCTTCCTCTGACTCCTATCGTATGACCTGTCAGCAGTTTGGCAATTTCGGTATCAACTTTAGCCTTAGCCATTTGTGTGATTGTAAATTTACGTAGTCCATGAACTGCAGGTATATCATTTCTGTATACTCCATGTCTAGAAGTTTCAGTGAGAGGATGTAATTTTCCTAGTCCTGCTTTAATGGCCAAGTCTCTTATTCTGTCTGAAAGTGCTTGCGGGTGAACGTCATGGAAATAACGTCTATTTCGAGTTTGCATATGCAAGTCTATTGCGTTAGCAGCTTCAGGCGTTGTAAAGCAAATTTGCTCCCATTTTGTTTTTCTGTATATCCTTATTCTGTACAATTGGTAATCGTTCAAATATTCCATATCTTTTAAAGGATTGATTTGAACCAAAGCTTCCCTTTGCATACCAGTTGACGCTAGCATTAAAATAACTGCCTTGTATTTTACGTCGGCAACAGTAACCAGCTTTTGAATCTCTTCGTGGGTATATCCTCTGATTTGGTTGTCAAACTTTGGTTCGCCAATAAACTTGGCTATCTTTTTCCAGTTTAGAACTACATCATTCATAGTATAGTAATGCTTGATTGCTGCAAGTGCAATGTTTCTATATGAAGAAGATAAACCTTCTTTTTTCATTTGCACAAGGTAATCGACAATCTGAGTATCGGGTGTTTTATCCGATACTTTTTCGCATCGGGTAAAGCGTTTTAAATGAAATGCATATTGCTCTTTAGTTCTTTCTGATTTGAGTGAGTCTAGGAAGTTATCAACAGTTTGCATCTCATTTATCTATACCATTAGTAATCTCTCGTAACTATTTAATAGTTTAAAAAGACTTTGAAAATATAATTTAATAGTTTGTGTTTGTAAACTATTAGAACCTTGAATTAAATACTGGCGCTATGTCTCGGGGTGACTAGGAAGTATATACTTATCAAATTGCCCCACTGAGATCAAACCTTCTGAAATACGGATCAAAGCAAAACCAACAAAACCAATAGAAGGCTAACGGGTTTTAAAGAAGCAGAAGAATGGAAGAAGCAGAAGACCATATAGATATTTAGTAAAGATTGTTAGGTAGCAATCTCTTCAAGAATTAGCTCTGCGGTAGCTCGCGAAAAAATTAGTACAATGATATCTATATTTTGATTAGAATGTGCACGTTCTTTCATCAGAACAAAGATCGATAAGCAGTGTAAATTAAGGTATTATGAGTAATTTGGCAACGAAAGCTGCCTGAAACTATTATGTCATATTACCACGACGCATTCATATAATTCCGAACGGCTTCTGTATTTCACAAAACAAGCGAAGTCAGGTCGGGATCTCGTCTTATTTTTATTCCTTCCATTATGCATTCTTATCGTGTCGAAGCGTGACGTCTAGCAATTGGACTTCTCTATACCTTTCTAAAAAACTGTGTCCTTTTTCTGTTGTTGTGTATACTTGAGACGGCGATGCTAGGTCGATTCTTTGTTTGATAAGCTTCTGCGATAGCAATGAAGGAATATATCGTTTAATTTGGATATGATTGAGGTTAGCTTGCAGCATTATTTTCGTTTTGGTTTCACCGGATACCGCTGCATCAAGTATCATGGCTACAATATCTGTATGGCACCTATACTTCAAATTCTACACATGATTCCGGATGTTTAGTATAAATCATATAGTAAAATTTATCTGCTCTTAACATAACGCTCTATTGACCTGCTAACAACGCCCATCAAAGTGTTTGAATATAGGTTAAACACACTCAGAAATCGCTCGGAATTAGCTGTAATCCTGCCCGTTAATGGATGATATTTAGATAACTATACTGAGGGTACCACTTCTACTGGTACATTGTTTAGAACTCACGATAGTTGTAATAAATTTGGAGACAGTGAACGAAATTCAAATATATTTAATCAAAGTGAAATTATATGCAAGTCTTTTTCCTGTAATCATTGTTAAATCGCTCGTACACAAATCTTCAGATTTTCTGTGGCATTGTTATCAATGTTACCATTAATAAGATGACATAGACAGTTCTTTTCATATATGGCGCTAAGCAAATCATCCTCACATTGTGTATGCACGTGATCCACCAACTTGCATCGGAGTAATACTCATCCTGCTTTTCGTCTCAGCAGTATTCAGCAGTGTCCGCTACAAGTGGCAATAATAAATTTTAGTAATAGATGAAATAGCCAATTTCTCCATGCAAGCCCTTGATTAGATAATCATAGGGACAAAGCAACGCTGGTCAAATGAAGAATGCTCCCGATAAGACTGAGGAGGCGACATTACAAATAATCGATAATGTCTGTGGTGAGCTCCCATGAGGACATCCAAATCATACAAGAGTTCAGAGTCAGCTTCAATGAATTCTGAGCTTATGCCATTTGTGACTGCACTTGGCTGCGGGTTTTTAGACGGTTTCGGGGATACGCGATAAAACCAGCTGCTTCTACTTACAATAGTAGGATATCATTTAGTATTGACAGGGCTAAGGTTCAAACATTCTCGATACAGAAGGGATGGACTAGACACTACTTTCTCGCTATTTCAGTCAACAACTATAGTTTGACATGAACCCCAACGTTATCCATAAATTTGAGTCTAAAGTTCGTCACCCACTGGAACCTCATGAATAAAATGAGTATCAGTGTCTGACTGCACATTATTGGCTGGTACCGCACTTGGCTCCGCCGACAAAGAACAGTCGGTTGCATGTTTTAACCGTAATTGAGTCCATGCATGTTGCTTCTCTTCCTCAGTAATAGTACATTGTATCTTTATTTGTGTAACTCCCTCCTTATCAACAAAAGCAGTGTATTCACAACTATCAGACGCATCTACCAGAATCTTATGAAGATCGTTATCGAGCGAAGAAACATTCTCGGCAGACGAGAGTATTTCTATTCTTATTGGAAGTCTGTAATTGCTCATACAACTTAATATCAATTTGACTATTTATAGTTTTTATAAGTCCGATGTTACTATGATCAAGTAAAAATAATATAAATAAAAATAACCTTAATATTATCAAATAATTAGACAGATATTGTAAATAATTCGGTAGGGTGTATACAATGTTGTGTCTGTGCTAATAGTTCGGACTGTGAGGACTACAAAGTTAGTTTAAATAATTCAATCACTTTTGGTGAGTCGCCTACACATTCTACCCGATGGGTTTCTCCCAGAATAAGCGAGCTCAGTTTGTATTAGGAATGGTAAATCAGCAAGACGAGTGCATCTCATCTTTGGTTAGTCCCCTGAATTATGAAATGTAACTCTGTCCCTCCCAACTGGTGCGGCTCAGAGGTAGCATTAGGCTCATATTAGTGACTGTTGTTTGATTGTTTCAAATAATGTCTATACTTTGTGTGCCTGATAATTACTGAAGTTGGTAGTCATAATTACTCTGTAATATAAATAACATTTCCTACTATTAGTTTAGTTTACTAATAGTATGAACTGAACAATTAGACTAGTCTAACTAACCAATTGAATTTTATGTCCCAAAAAAGTGGTATGGAGTCTCAATCACGAAATCACAATGAAAGATAGAAAGAATTATCATTCTTGATACATTCTTTTTGCAACTTGAGAGAAGAATACTGTATCAGGAACAAATTTTTTCATCCTAACTCCAATTCGTACTTTCGTGGAACCTACAATGTACCTAGTTTTTGGTTTTTGTGAAGATATTGCTTCTAATATAGCAGTTGCAACAGAACCTGGAGGCAATCCTTTTGGTACGTTATACAGGTATTTTCTATATATTTCAGAAAACCTAGATTTGTTTGCTATTAGCTTGTCAATTTTTGGTTTTGATATTGTATTGATATTGGTTTCTACAAGTCCAGGATTGACAGTTACTACTTTGACGTTTGTATTCCATAGCTCCATTCTTAAAGCATCAGTTATAGCTTCTACGGCATACTTCGTAGCTGAATAGGCTCCTATTAATGGCAGGGATATCAATCCCGATACTGAGCTTATATTTACAATTCGCCCCTGATCATTTTCCAGCATAAATGGTAATACTTATTTGGTGAATTCAAGGAGCCCAAAGAAGTTTGTTTCAAACTGATTTCTTAGATCTTGCACTGTTATATCCTCAATTGCTCCAGGTTCAACGTATCCTGCATTATTCACAAGACCGTAAATTGTACCTCCTTTAGCCTTTGATAATATATCATTAATGATGCTGCCGAATCTTTCTGGATTAGTTACATCGAATTCCATTGGGATATAATTATCTCATTTGTTTTCTCTTGACGATGTTAATAAATTAGAGGAAATAGCCACAAGCTTATCGTATCTCCTTGCTAATCCAAAAACCTGATAGCCCGATTCCACTAGCCTTATAACGGTAGCTTTTCCAATACCGCTAGAAGCTCCAGTAATAATAATTGATTTTCTCAATTTATCCTGCTAGGTATTAATTAGAACGAAATATAGGCTCTCTGATAGGTTCACTGTATTGCAATAACCTATGCATTCTATCAGGCATTCAATTGATTTGCCAGGGATCGTGGCTAAAGGCAAGGAAATTAGAATATACCATGCTTTCTGCATTACGAATGTGGTCGGAATAACGATAAACCTACGTGCTCTCGTTTCAGGACTTATTACGGTAGTGACAATATAGTAATTCTATATTACTCTGGCAATAATATTGGAATATCAAACGATGCTAAAGCAACTTCACTATCTCTCACAGCTATTTTGATGATGACTTGGTGTGCTCCTTCTTGTAAGAATTGATACTTTAGTGAGAAAATGCCATGGGGAGCAGTTAGATTATCAAATGTGACAAAATAGTTTTTGTTATTTATCGGGTTACTATTATTGAAGTTTGCAGTTACATTTTTTATCACTGCAATATGTATATGCGTTAGGTCTAAGCCTTTGCTAGTGTTTGCACTAGACACCTTGAAATTTAGTTGTGTAACATTTCCCACAAACGGGTATGGCGGTGAATAACCAAATTGGATTTTGATATTATTTATTTTATCTAGCCATGTCTGAACATTATTGGAATATGAGTTAATTATGATGCATTTCTTGGTTTCACCAGCACTTATGACGCCCAAGCAATCAGGTGAGAGAACTTGTCCATAAAATACTGACATTCTAGGCTCATCAACGGTATAGTGACCTGGGCCCAATGTGACGGTAGTATCTTTTGTTGAAACCTTGAAGGCGATGGGTTTTGGATTATTTCCTAAAACAGTTATCGTAGAGTTAGACGCTGGTAAACATCCTGTAGAGCATCCCGTGTTATTGAAATGGTTTATTATTATCAATTGTGCTCTTGGAGCTGAGCAAATTTTTTCTTGACCCATAGATCCTTCGTTGGTAGGGTGAAAAATATAAAGACCGCCAGTATTCAGAAGTGGCTTCAGAGTGGTGGAGCTGCTATTCATACACGATTGCGCATAAACTAGAGGTGGTGTTGTCATAATATTAACTGGCGTTACATGCTGGAGTACGAACGGAAACATAGATAATATAATCATACACAGGCAAGCTGAAAAAGTCATATTCATCAAGGTGAGAGATTCGAATTTCCTATATATGTTCCTTTGATCAACTCCATCAGTTGTCTAACTGAAACTCCTGTTGCGTTGGTTTGAAAGTTGTGTCAACGCCAAGTACTAGAGGTTGAAAAACATTTTCAGCAAGACTACCGGCAACTTAGATGGAACATCAATTCTTAAAATTGGCGAATATGGAAAATGGAATAAGTCAAATATAATGACCAAACGTCTTCTTTTTGACACCCTTATGAGTCCAACTAGCATTGCAACAGTTCATCAGCTGCTATTGTCACAATTTAATTGGCTTCATTGGGAAAGGGTAGAACAGAATGCTTCAATTGATGCAATAGTATTTGATGAAATTCATTCGTATGATTTCTACACATCGAAATTATTTGTTGAGCCGTGCCATTAGATCGCAATGCTGATGCAAGATATTTTATGAGGGTGCCCCTGCAACTAAATTGAGGTGGATCACGTAGAGATCAAGCGAGCCTCACTTGAGGATGTCGAGACAATTCTTCATTTGCAGATGCGTGCTTATCTCAGCGAGGCGGAGATCTATAATGACTATAGCCTTCCTCCTTTGATACAGACATTAAAGGAGATTAAACAAGAATTTTCACAGCAGGTATTTCTGAAGGCCACGGAAGAAGACTGGAATATAATTGGTTCAGTACGAGCTTATCTTGAGAAAGAAACTGCATATATCGGACGGTTGATCGTCAAACCAGATTGTCAAAACAAAGGTATAGGAACTAGACTCATGCAAGCAGTTGAACAACACCTTAAATTCGCTGATCGCTATGAACTGTTTACAGGATACAAGAGTGCTCGGAATTTATACTTATACCAAAAACTTGGATACCTTGAGTTCAAACGAATACCCGTAAACGACTCGCTTATGATAGTGTTTTTGGAGAAATATAGTAATAATAACCAACAGAGATAGGGAGAAAGTACGTTGAAAATATTCGGGTAGTGAAAAGTAGAGTAATATTATTATTTCGTGCACAGATTAACATTAAATTCGAGCTACCATATCAAATCCTAAACGTTTTGTATGAAACGCCTAATCATAATGAGAGGACCCAGGGGATCAGCCAAAAACTAAAGTAGTCCATTAGAAGATCAGCTTTAATGGACCCTGACCTAAATGCTAATGCCAATCCATTGATGAAGCATTAGGAAAGAAAAATGTGCATGGGAAGTTGTTTCATAGAAACTCACATACAACTGATCCACAATGAATTAAGTCATTTCAAGAAAAAGATTATAATTCATTATCTGTCATTTTGAATGCTAAGCTAGAAACATGTATTACTCGAGTGGTAGTGAAATGGAAGGACAACAGAACTAGCGAAGTAAAACAGTATTATGACTTTTTTCATTCATTCTTTTCCTCAAATCTATCTCGAAGACAAGAGTTGGAATAGAGGAGATATAAAATGATAAAGATGAAAAGGAACCAAAACAGGTTGGCGACGAAATATCAGGATATTTTAAAAAGAGGCAATCATTAACATAGACATCCTGCAAATCTAAGAGCACAAGTTAAAACATGATGCTATAAGATCAAGCTATAATATTTTTCGAATTCTGACTAAGAAAACCTTATTTGAATCACTTTTGCAACTTTAGAAGTTATGAAAATTGTAGCAGTTCTTTATCCTGGAGGCGAAATAACAAAAAAAGACGCCGGAGCTCCTCGGTTGCGCAGAGAATGCCCTTGGCCTAACAGATTTTCTCCGAAATCAAGGACATGAATTTGTTGTATTGACTGATAAGGAGGCTGAGCTTGACAAACATCTCCCTACTATGGATATTTTGATTACTACTCCGTTTTGGCCAGCATACGTTACAAAGGAAAGAATTTCAAAGGCGTCTAAACTCCAGATCGTCCTGACTGCGGGAATTGGTTCTGATCATATAGACTTGGCGGCAGCAGCTGCACGCAAGATCACGGTGGCTGAGATTACTGGTAGCAATGTTGTAAGTGTGGCTGAGCAAGTGGTAATGCATATTTTAGCACTTGTGCGGAATTACATACCTGCTTACAAACAGGTTCTTGATGGTAGATGGGATATTGCAGAAATTGCGGCAAATGCACATGATTTGGAAGATAAGGTTGTTGGAATCATAGGAGTGGGAAGGATTGGACAGCGGGTTTGTGAAAGGCTGAAGGCATTTGATGTTAAAATGATATACTATGACTATCACCGGTTGAGCACTGTAGAAGAGTTTGCACTTGGAGCACGTTATGCTAATTTAGACCAACTTGTCCAACAATCCGACATCATTACTATCAATACTCCATTAACGCCTGAGACAGACGGCATGTTTGACCGCGATCTTCTTTTCCGTATGAAAAAAGGTGCATATCTCATCAATACTGCACGAGGTAGGATCGTCGATACTCTTTCCCTCGTAGAAGCGCTGGAGAAAGGTCATTTGGCAGGCTATGCTGGTGACGTTTGGTTTCCTCAACCAGCGCCAAAGGACCATCCGTGGCGGCGTATGCCAAATCATGCAATGGTTCCTCATTACTCCGGTACAACTTTGGAAGCACAAAGGAGATACGCGGACGGAATAAAGGACTGCCTTCTCCGTTTTATGAATGGGCGTCGTATTGAACGAGATTATCTTATTGTAGATAACGGCAATGTGGTGAGCCCTAGTTACAGCTATGCGTTCAAGACGTGAGCGAACTTGAATGATCGGTACCTACAGGTGAACCGATAGACAGATTGGCAGTGGAATAATAATTGTAACGACTGAGAGAATGGATATATGAAGTTTTTTCTGATCCACGTCTAGCAGAAGACGTGTTTATTTCATGGATACCCAGATGTTCTTCAAGACATCCAACCTGGGAAGCCTGTAAAATGTTACATACAGCACAGCGACGGAACCAGAGAAGATATAAACCTGCATCATTCGTACAATAAATCACAAATAGAATAGTTTCATGCAGGTTCAGCGCTCAATATTTTGAGGCGGAAAGTCAATTATTAATTAACTACTTGCTTTGTCATCTCTTATTTATTAGGTAGTCTGATATTGCTCATTACGGGCTTCACGATGGTTATGTGGCATCCAAGTATACCGACAAATTGTTGGGCCTGCCATGCTGAAAAATATCGCGGACAAAGCGCAGAAGAAAAAGTAAAATCCTTCTATAGTCAAATTAAAGTAATGGGATTAGATCTAAAACCGTTTGTCATGCCGTCTCCTATAGTCATATCGGAATTAGCAAATAAAGTAGTGGCTGTTGATGCGCATAATGCTATCTATCAATTCCTTGCAACAATTCGTGGCCCAACAGGAGAACTTCTCACGAACAACAAGGGGGATGTAACAAGCCATTTGAGCGGATTATTCTACCGTAATATCAACTTGTTGGCTGACAATTTAAAACTTGTTTACGTTTTTGATGGCAAGCCCACTTTATTAAAATCAAAGGAAATTGAACGTAGACGTAAAGTAAAAGCGGAGGCGTCCCAAAAATACCAAGAAGCAGTGACGGAAGGCAGACTTGAAGAAGCGCGAAAGTATAGCCAGGCTACATCTATTTTGACTGATAAAATGATAAAAGAATCAAAAGAAATTTTGAACCTTCTTGGAATACCTTATATTCAAGCCCTCTCGGAGGGAGAGGCCACAGCAGCCCATCTAACAAAGACAGGTATAGCATATACCTGTGCAAGCCAAGATTATGACTCGATACTGTTTGGGGCAAAAAGACTGACCCGTAACTTGGCAATCAGTGGCAAGAGAAAAGTTCCTAATCGGAACATGTATTTTGAAGTTGAAACAGAAATTATCGAACACCAACAGGTTCTGGATCAAACTAAATTGACCCAGGAACAATTAATAGATGTAGGAATTTTGATAGGGACAGACTTTAACCCTGGCGGTGTTCCAGGCGTTGGTCCCAAAACTGGTCTAAAGCTGATTAGGGAATACGGCAAATTAGAGAACGTTGAGAAAATTAAGAACACATTGTCAGATATTCCATATCAAGAAATTCGGAATATCTTTCTGAAACCTGAGGTTTCAAATGCTGACGGTGTTGAGTTCACTGAACCGCGTTACGATGATATCATAAATTTCCTTTGTATAGAAAAAAACTTTTCTACAGATCGGGTAACTGGATCTCTAGAGAAACTAAAAAAATCAATCGTCCAACGTACTCAATCATTAGAAAAGTGGTTCTAGGTAACGAATGTTGTCGAGAATAAGTCACTAGCTGGCCAATACAGGCTATTCTGACGCTAACCGTAGCCTGAGTACCTATTCCTCAAATTTTCACGTAACTTAAGAGCTAATTTTTCGGCAACCTGTTTTTGATATTCATTAGAACCCGCGGGATTTCTATCAGTAAACACAAAGGGTCCGTAAGCATAATTCCCCCCCGATACCGGAGCGACAGTTTCCAGAGACCCAAGTACGGAATTGATATAATTATTAATATCTGGTTCTTTGTTCGCATTTATTTGTTGTTCCTGAGTTAACTTTTTTAGAATATTCATCATCAGAGATGGCTCAAGCTTTCTATATCCAAACGCCGGAGAACTATTACTCATCTTCCTTTCTATTTTTGTGGCGTCGAGATCAACCTTTGCCCCGAGGATAATAGGTACTGGTTTGTAGATTGAGTCAATTTTGAGTTGCCATACCTCGTCAACATTTGAGACTGTCGCATCGAAAAATCCGTCCCTTAGCGGGCTTGTCGAGATAAGGAAATTCCAATTTTTTGGATTTGATGAATATTTTTCAAAAAGATATTTAGCGAGTTTACTATCTTGTAGAATCTCCATGCTAGAATAAAATCAGATCGGAGTATGGCAATATAGAGTTTCGCATACCGCATTCTAAAAAGAAAAACACCTTCCTTTATTAAAATTAATAATCGTTCCCCTATCATAAAGTTTTGTTAATTTGGTTTCAAAATTCCGCAATTACATAAACACGTCTTAATAAGTTAAAAATCCTTGAAACTTTTGGTGGAATATACTGTATATTCCATCCACATTTTGATCTGACGGTTTAGAGGGTTTTCTTGATCATTCCTGACTTTCTAGTTATTGCTGATATCTGGAGTCAACACAAGACTACCTGTGAGTGATGTCCACCTATACTTCACGTATTACAACCATTTAAAAATGCGGGTAAGCGATAACCTATTAAACAGAGATGGTTCTGCAGGAATAGGCAAGCTAGTTTTTTATTCATTAACGGAAGAAGCAAAAAAGAGAAAACCATAAGGGTGTTGAGAACGGATCCAGACTATAAATTAACTAAGCACATGTACTATTATTTACTTTTCCAAGGCATAATTAAAAACAATAGAAATAGAATTTCGATTCAAGATTTTATCAACAGATCTTCTTGTTGAAAGTTGAGAGTGGCGTTAACGTTATTGGTGGATAGTGGTTTGCTTTTATCACCGGAAGCTTCTGATCACAAAAGGTATCTACTGGCAGATCCTGCATTACACAATCTCCTAAGGAATATCGTTGACTTTAGAAAAACCATACGGCAAAATGAAGGAAAGAGTGAAAGAAGATAGATGATTGAGGAGTCTGAAGTGGTGAATTCAAAAAATAAAACTAATAGCAGAATCATTGCTATTAATGAAATAAAGAAAAAACATGCAAATACACTGAGACTACTCGTTTCTATCCGACGTTATCCAAATATTTTGCCCCATCCTCCTTCCAGAGTTACCATATAGAGAGTTAAGGAGTCTGTGAGAAAAGGACTCCTTATCAATAAATAAAAAGCTAATCTAGAAACAAGAACCTAGTTCCTTATAAATAAAAGTATTCATCTTAACCGAAATTCTAACTTTGGAGAGTCCTTGTAAGGACCGAAACACCGAAAAGGGGAGAGGGGGGATCATTGTCCAATTTTTACGAATCCGAATAGGCCATGACTAGCTCGAACTCACAAATAATTTCAGCAAAGAACCTAACAATTTATTCAAACGCACGATATGACAATTTTTCTCTCTACCTTAAAGCAAACTTGGCCGTCGGTAACTCTGTGGATCCAATAATGATGAAATTGCAAAAGAAACATCTTAGGTTGAAGGAGATGACAGAAAAAATACTAGTCTAGTCATAAAGCAGTAAAGTCATGAAAAGTTGAACTTCTTTGGTACCATAAAAGAAAAATCCGAGGAGGAGATAGCTTAGCTGTGACGACGGCCTAATATATCAGTACCACTATTCTAGAATATATTTATGCAAAATAGTTCTGAATCTTGAGGTTATAAAATAGATTTCAAACGACTGATATTATCGTGGTTTTGTTTCGATTATTGTTCAATTATCACGTTGTTAGGAGCAACCTGATAGTAAATAGGAAGCAGCAAATCATATCGGTCAGTTGACTTTGTTAATCGACTCAACCAAAATCTCCGGATAGTATAAGTGAATAAAATAAAATAACCACTCAAAAATTATCGCCAAAGTTTCGCATATGCTCATCAAGATCCGTTTGCGGATTTCCCTTGTTTGTCTCTTGACTATGTTCCCATTTATGAGTTCGATGATCTACCTTTACCTGATGCTCTTCTCTGACATGATGAAGTCTATCTTTTTCATGAATGAACTCTTTGCCGCATTCATGACATTTTACAATCGGATGATGGTGTACATGTCTTGCGTGTGCTATCAGGTCTTCATGATTCTCAAATTTTTCGCCACATTGATCACAGACATTCTTGTTATGGTGTAAAAGATCCATTGATTACTGTTATTGATCTTCTTTGACTATTAAAAGGTATAGAGGAATATGAGCTCTTCGAAGTTCAATAAATGAAACCTTCATAGTGCGTTACAAGGATGATTGGTTAGGGGTAGTGGTTAACAATTCAATGTCCTGACGCAACTACTGCAGATAAAAATATTTACGACATTAGAAACCGATATAGTAGTACATGGTGCCAGTCGGACGCCAAATGTTGAAGGATTGATCTGATCGCGGCTGACATTGAGCACACTTCCCGAGGAATAAAGGTAAATTAATATCTGCAGAGGTAAAGGTAAATTAAACAAGGCTGTATAATTTGTAATCCAATCGTTCCGTAAGGTAGAGATTCCATAATACTGACGTACAATAAAACAGAAGGATAGTATCCCCTCATTGTATAAAAGATAGAATAAATTTGATGAGCTAATTCTTTATCAGTAGGTTATCAAGTTGCCAACAAAGGATTAATATAAAAACGAAATCTTTTATTGTTATGAGAAGAAATATTGCAACAAACTCATGATTTTCTGTGGGGCGTCTCTACATCTCCGTATCAAGTTGAAGGAGGGATTACAAATAATGATTGGAGTTATTTTACAACCTCAGAATCAATTAAGAAAAGAATTTCCTCGTTAACCAAGCCAAGTCTAATGTACAAAGATAGTACCCAAGTTTTGCTTCGGCCTGCCGGTGAAGCTGCTAAAACTTGGGATCCTGATTACTATCTAAATGATTTTGATTTGGCCACCAAATTGGGGATGAATGCTTTTAGAATTGGTATAGAGTGGGCGCGCGTTGAACCGGAGAAAGATCAATGGGATCAGGGAGCTATTGATGGCTACAAACAGATGATAAGATCTATGAGAGAAAGGGGCCTGACTCCTGTGATTACGTTGAACCATTTAACACTTCCTTTGTGGGTATTAACTCCCCCTAGCAGATTTACAAAAAAGATAGGTCAGAGGTTGTTACCATCACCACTAAGAGACTTACCACTCTCAGACCCACCTGCCTCAGATCCATTCTGGAAATCTCTTAGAGGATGGGAGAATTATGAGACAGTTAAAGAATTCATTAGGTTTGTTACAAGAGTTGTACAAGAACTAAAAGAGCTTGTTGACTATTGGGTGACTATAGCTGAACCTGTAGCATCTGTGATTGGCGTAGGCTATCTTGCAGGATTATGGCCGCCTGGTTTTTTGCTTGACGGAAATAGAGCAAAAAAAGTATTACACAATCTTATTGAAGCCCATGTTCAAGCATATGACATTATCACTTCTCTTGATAGCATTGATGCCGATGGAGATGGTATTTCCAAAATGGTTGGTTTCTCACATGCAATGGTAGCTGCCAGTCCAGCAGAACCAACAAAAATGATAGGGGCAACCATAAATGATAATATCAGAGCTGCTGCAAACTTTGATTATTTTGTAAATGATTACTTTATCAATGCTGTTATTAGTGGAGAGGAAGACCTAAACTATCTGAACACTCTTCAAAGGCATAATAAAGATAGCAAGGATTTTATCGTGCACGAGGAGTGGAAAAATAAAAGTGACTTCATTGGCATTAACTACTATAGACGTGTATATATTCGCTACAGCAATATACTCGCCCTATCTTCAGCAAAGTTCGCTGGCGGATCATTCGTAAATAATCTTCACGCACAAACCCATCATCAACCTCATGGCATTCTAAACGACCTTGGTTGGGAAATCTACCCAGAAGGATTATACAATTTGATTATGCGAATAAAAAATCAATGGAACAACACACTACCTGTTTTTATTACTGAAAATGGCGTCGCTGATAAAAATGATAAGTATAGAGCTCCGTTCATTGTAGCACACATTCAACAAGTCAAACGAGCAATCAATAACGGCGCAAATGTTATCGGATACTTGCATTGGTCTTTTATGGATAATTATGAATGGCTTGAAAATTATAGACCGGAAGCCAGGTTCGGATTATTTAGTATTGATCGTAACGTAGGAAGCAGTGGCCTCCCAGACTTTAAGCGTCAAGGAACCAAAGGTGCAGAAGCACTGGAATTTATCATAAAACAATCAATATTTCAAAACGAGAACGGAGTGGACACAGATTCTGCGATTACAGCAGCTAAAGATAAGTTTGGAACATTTAGCGCCAACGGCTCCCATCTAATTAAAGCAAAGGATTAGTAGTTATTTGTGACACGAAAGATATCTGAAATCATAATGACTTAAATGGCATCGATACAACATATTGGAGAATGTTCTTGGTCATAATCTCCCACTCATGCCATGTAAGCCTATATTTTTCACACGTTAGCTGCTATACTTAGATTACGCCGAACAATAGTTTTATCCTTTGCTTAGACTCGTAGACTCTTGGATGACTTTGAACGTCAACAATATACTAAAAGATTTTACATACTCAACTGCTTGTGAAGTGTAATGACAATACTTCGGAATACTACCTTTATTTCAAATCCCTGATATTCTTGTAATTTTCAACAACCCGAATATTATCGTTAAAATCTGCTGCATAGTTAGCATTTTGTCCGTATGGTGTTCCCTTGAACGATTCGAACTCTTGAATATTGATCGCCTTGTGGTGGCTGTGTACCGTATTGATATTTTCCACGTATGTCTTCTTCGTCTATCAAAAAGCCATAGTGTCTTGCCGTCAAAAGCATCTGCAACATATTTTGGTATCCAGAATTTCTCCTTGCGTACTGTTCCTTTTTCGACGTGTAAATAGTTTTCAGACACCTCCTTAATTTCGCCTAGGTTTTTTCCATCATTAGTTCTTACATTCTTGCCTTTCAGCGTTTTCCATAATGTGGTAGGTCCTGCTCTATTACTATCAGTTGTCATAGTAATATCCTAGAATAGTATAGTAAAACATTGTATTTTAATGATTAAGGCGTTATTTTATAACCCTTATTAGGCTTGTTGGCTTCGCCAATTGTTATCTAAGGTTAAAAATATAACTGATAAATTGCATAATGTGAAACTACAATCAGGATCGAAGATGACCGATATTATATCATGGGATAAAGCGACTGATAAGAAAGTAAAGTCAAGTGATGACAAAGATCTAGGCAAGATTCAAAGTGTAACGAGGGATTATATTCAGACAAAAGAAGGAACGGTAGATAAGAAGTACTATTATATCCCAAAATATTATTTCCAAGGATACGACGGTGATCATCTCTGGGTTTCACTCAGAAAAGATGATGTTAAATCAAGATTTGAAGGGGAAAAAGCACCGCAAGCAGCAACTTTTGAAACCCCTGATTATCTGGACAGGAGGACGACAGTAACAAAGACAATATCCAGATTTTGAAACTAATATTCCAACCTATGCAAGTACATCGGCAGGCACAGCCTCAGATTCAGTAGCTATGCCCTGGGATAAAATTATTGACAGAAAAGTTAAATCAAGCGACAACGAAGATATGGGTAAGGTAGAAAGTATAGCTACTGGTTATGTTGAAGTAAAAGAAGGTGCAGTCCATAAAAAACGCTATTTTATTCCAAAATATTACATCCAGGGATTTGACGGGGAGAACTTGTGGGTGTCGCTTACAAAACGTGAGATAAAAGATAGATATGAAAGAGATAGTCCACCAACTGAATCTGAGTTTCAAACTCAAGAATATATAGAACAGAAGCGTAAAGTAGATTCCACATATCCACAGTTCTTAAATGGAATCCCTTTTATGGCAAAGGAATCAGGAGTAAAGCTTCAAACAGAACACTCTGGTGAGACACTCAATATCCCATGGGAAGAGATAATCCACAAACGTGTGAAGACAACCGATAATGTGGACATAGGAGATATTGAACAAGTAGGAAATGAATTTATCGTAGTTAGAGAAGGAGTAGCACGAATCCGTCACTACTACGTACCAAAGTCATACATCAATAACTATGACGGAAGTTCCGTATATGTAGCTGCTCCCAGTGGACTAGTTAGTGCCAAATTTGAGAGGGAAACCGAACCGACACCGGAAGACATTAGAATGTTAGCAAACGACGCTCCACCTAGAAAAGCCCCATAGAGCATAGCTTAGGTTAGATTACGTCCGTCGCAATGTAAGTGGCACTTGAGTCTCGTAAGCAATAATCCCTATCGTCCTTTTTTATTAACAACACCTTTTCCAAGCTATTGTCGATGCATTAAATATTCCAAACTAAATAGAGAATACTAGCATTGTGATTATGTTATCCTACAAATGAGATTTCAGAATCACAACCGTAAACTCCAGAATAAAAAGTATTTCCAATTTAAAGCGGGTTGAGTGCCGCAGTCAAATTACCTAGTACGACTAGTAACAGTAGTGTCAGTACGTTATGCGTAATGAAACCA
Organism: Candidatus Nitrosopolaris wilkensis; assembly: GCA_003176995.1. Taxonomy (GTDB): domain Archaea; phylum Thermoproteota; class Nitrososphaeria; order Nitrososphaerales; family Nitrososphaeraceae; genus Nitrosopolaris; species Nitrosopolaris wilkesensis. The sequence continues at coordinate 9,901 of QHBN01000240.1, read as the reverse complement.
ACGATTAGCCGACATACAAATCTTGATCTCGCAGCCCATTGCAACGCCAGAAGCGGCTGCATTGACTAATTGCTGGGTTCCGAAAAATACCGCCGGCTCCTATGGGGAGAAAAATCGGAATTGGCGGGTCTTAGATATAGTAATTAGATATGCTGTTTTTACTATCCTAACCCACTTAAGGCTGCTGCACTTGGTGAGCTACTTGATTTACCTGAGCCGTGATGATGGGTATGGCTAGTAGAGCTGTTATGGTGTGTGGTGTTTGCACTATTACTGCCAAAGTCAGGTGCTCCTGTTACTGTTGGTATTGCTGAATTACCTGAGAAGGTTTGGGTGTAACAGTTCACAAGCCCATCCTGAGTTAGTCCTCCAGGACCCTTGGCTGCAGTAGACTCGCACGCAAAGAGGTTTTTCAAGTCTTTGCTAGGAGAGGCGGTGCTTTTAGGATTAGTGCCTGTCTTTACAGCTAACACGGAACCAGCAGTGAGACTGGCCGTTATAAGCACTAATGCCGTCGTCGACACAACGGCAAAAATAGCCAATTTTCTTGTATACATTGCTAATTGTGGCAATGCTGTTATATTTTATATGAAGTGCGTTTAAGAATATTATAACTAACCTTATGATTAAACATACTATAATAATTACTAATTCTATCCTTTTAAATTATCTCTACTGTCACCATAGCTAAGCTATCTTATTATCAATAAACTAATTATCAATCTTTCTAAGCAAGGCCTTTTTTGTATTAGCACCTCATTTCTTCGTTGCTGTTGCTTATTATCCTTATCATTACTTGAATTGGAACCCAGGGTAGGCGATAGATGAATTTCAGTTTTTACAAAAAACAACAACAGAGGGGTGGAAGGGAGGATTACATCCAGGGAACTGATATCGTTCTCACCCCGAGTAAGCTGGCTTATACATGGGAAATTCCTGGTATGCCTAACTCAAAAAGTGTTGTAACGTGGGAGCTTGAAGAAATAGACAATAATAAGACTAGACTAAACCTCATGGATACCGGAACTAAATCAGATAAAGTGCTCAAAGAGGCTGATGGAGATTGGACTTATTTCTTGAATGAATTAGCAAATGTGAGAAAACAAAATAAAACAACCACGTCTCTTTTTTTCTAGACAATGTACATCAATATCCTGATCGGGGAGAAAAGGTCTACAGCCATTTCGATCCAGGCCATCATACTCTTTGCCAATCGTAGCTCAACTCCACGAATCAAACGTCATTGTCATATTACTAATCAAGTGTTTTAGGGTTATTTCATTCTAAGATGGTGATCTTGACTTTTTTTCCAATCCAGTGACCTGGTAGATAAATCCTGCCAAGGTTGTCAGAATTCTTGCCAACGCGTTTGACGAGTTTGGTCAGCACCTTCTGATCCTGTCCAAGCATGGTTCTTCGTGTTTTTCTAGGTATCCTTCTCTTGGTTTTTATCATTATTCTCTACCCTTGATCAATTCGTTTATTATGTTGTCATACGTCTGGTCATTTCTTCCTCTCTGTTTTACTCTTGTCTTTGATTCCAGTAATATGGTAATCATACCCATACATCTCTACTGTACATCATACATATTTATACTGGTTCGCTATGCATAAAGGACCCTGCATACGAATTCTGTTGCTCGTACGGCACTTATGAATCCGTACTCTACAAATATGGATTACACAGGACGGCTATGTTATTTGATCGAGAAATTGGAGAGAAAGACCAGATCACATGTCAATGGTCTTGTAAAAATCAAAGAAACCGTATAAAAGCTTACAAACGACAGTCATGTACTGTAGTGCATTATTCCGTAAAATGGTGGATGAATACTTATTCTTATTTTTAACAGAACGAATGTATGTCCGTCTTTTATATCGACGTCGATTCTGATAGTATCGGCAATGACGTTATTGAATGAGGTATCACTGATATTTTCTTAATATAGGGTATTTTTGAGCGGATGGCCATCTCAACTTCGCTCGTCAATAATTCTACATCAGCCAATCTCTTGTTCCCATCAACTTCTATATGGACAGCAGCAAATACTATCATCATTCCAGCAGGACGCAGCAAAATTGATCTAACCTTGACCTGATCCTTCTTTTTGAATTTATCTTCGATGGTTTGTCCTATCAAGTCAGTAACATTTGGATTCTGCCATGAATCTACAAGAATCAATGATGATTGCTTAAGTGACACATATGCAACTGAGAAGATGTATCCCGCAATAATTATACCACCGATTGCATCCATCTGTGAAAATCCAAGTTGTGTAGCAATCAATACACTCAGGAAAGCTACCACTGAAGCTGAACCATCTTTTATTGAGTTCTTAGCATCTGTTCTTAATGATAGAAGATTATGCCTATTGGCAATATTCCTCATTTGCATTGCCCTGTATAGGGATATTACACTTGCAGCTGCTAAGACTACCATTGTCAAAATAGGCTGATGAATTTCGTGTCTATGTTGTAGTAGTAGTGACCCACATGACTGGTATAAAATAATTGATCCAATTACAATCATTCCTATTGCTGCTATTAGTGCGGCAAAACTCTCTACCTTGTAGTAGCCAAAGTGAAATTTCCTATCAGCAGGACGACCTGCGATTACAAGACCCATAAACACTATAAATGAAATCATTGTATCAGAGAGTGAATCTATTCCATCGGCAGTTGCAACCACGCTTCCGCTTATTTGGCCAACCAAGAGCTCAACTATTCCTATACTAGCTAAAGTAATGACAGAAATTTTTGCAATGTTCTGAGCACACTTTATGCCTTCACTTACTGGTATAGGAGAAGATTCCGCTGGTTTTTCTTCCAATTTAACAGCTGTCAGACTACCACCCTCAGTGGTATCTACAGCGTAACGTTCGTCCATTAATTACTTTAACAAGTACCATACCAATTTATCGTATTTAAACGTGGAGCCCGTCATCATGCATCGTGTCCTCACCCGGTATCCAAAAACTTCAAAAAATGGTGATCATAATATGGAATTCATTAATAAACCCGCTAAAAGTATAACATTAGGTAGGCTATGAACAACCTAAGTAAAATGACTTGAAGGAATCTGCATTCGTCGATAGGCTCAGTCGGATAGCCCTCTGCTCTATTGGGCAGGAACGTTGTGTTCATAAAGTGGGATGGACTATGGTATCCATGTTGTGGTTATAGATTAACAACAAAACCATGTAAATTAAAATATAAAGCCAAATCGAAAGCAAAGAATATTAATTATTGTTACAGCAACAACCAGATGGGTAGGAATAAATGCGTTTTATTTAATGACTTCTAAGCCTAGAGTTCTATACTTTGGTGTTTGGTTTTACAGGAATCAGATTTTGTCCAGATAGGCCCGCTACCTTGTTATTTGGAATGAATTAATCATTTTTTGTATAGTGGGTAGAAAGGTGGGGTACTTTGCTGCTTCTGCATTAAACGAAATATTATATACTTTGCCACCTATCATTGTCCAGATCAACATATCCTGGAATTTGAATCGTATTTTACTAGGCATAGATAAATACACTACTTTATAACCTGGATGTCCTGCAAGAGAGGTTGGATTGGATTCTATAATTTGTACACCTGGTATATTCTTTAGTGTACTATTGAGGAATTTATTATATTGGTCGAGTGTTATATTTTGTGAATAATCAACTCTCGATAATGCCAGGTGTTCAGGGACTCTGTCTGCAAGGTTTTCTAATGGCGAGTAGAATGCAACTATGTTAGTATACTCCCTCATTCTATTTTCTGATACTCTCCAATCTGAAGGTTACTGAATTTTTATGCCATAAGCAAGATTCTGGTACGTTAACAGATTATTGCTATTATTTTTAGGGTCTGTCTGTGCTGAGGCTTGTATGACAGAGAGTACTGACGATGATAACAACAATGAACTTAATGTAGACAATAATCCAAATACAGTTAGTAGTCTCCTTTGGGAATGCATACTAAATAGTCTATACATAACGCAAGTATTAAGATTACCGATACAGATCGTTTGAGTATATACTTTTATTGTGTTTATTTATGACGTGCTCATGTATCCCGTTTGAAGCAGTATGGAACAAACTCAAGATATAAGAGATATGTAAGAATTGGTAGAATGACCAAATCATAGAAGACATCAACTTGTTGATGGACACCGAGGTGAGGATTGGGATACGATTATTATTTCTGTAAATTTATCTCATCTACAACAAATGTATGAATTCCTACTACTAGTATCATTAGCTACAACGTCTCTGATTATGATAAATATTATGATCCTTGCAGCAGGATTATTGTCAGGCTCAGTTCCAAATCACACGTGATTATGGCTTTATTCCTGATAAGCAATTTCATATTAATAGAATTGACAGGAGTTCTGGGTGTAGCAGCTGCTGCTGTAAATACTAGAGCTGCTTATACTTCAAATTGTATTTGCTGAGCTTGGCTCTATAGCTGCAATTCCAATAGATTTCACTGTATACGTTGATGGGTGCATTGCAGGAATATTTTGTACTAAATTATTCACAGGAATTGAACCTAAGAAACGAGCATAATACTTGATGCCTTCGGGAATTATAATCATGATACGTGGCGGACAGAATAATTAACGCGAGGGCCTCAAACTTTCTACACTGACATGTTTTGCTTATTGGTTTGGGTTCGAAAAGTGTTTTTATTCTTTGCATGTCGTAGTAGAGAGTTTTTGGCCATAAACCAGATCGATATCACCACCGCCTGAGGTGGTGCGTGCAATGGGTGTAACAAGCATCCGCCGCTGCGTAAGTGTAGGAGGTGATATCTAAAAATGTTGATATATTTGCATCACCGGTCAGGCGCAATCAGCAGCGATTATCATAAATTATTCTCGAGTACTCAGCCCAAGTCATAATAGACTATTTTCCAAGAGCATTACCATTTTGCTTAAGTTGCCTCTGAGCATTTTTTAGTATATTTTGTGTAAGGTTGTCAGAACCATTGTTATTAATAATAGACTGATTACTTTTAGATGTCATTGTTGATGTAGATGTAGATGTAGATGTAGATGATAAGGATGACGATGAGGATGTCTTGGAAGTAGAAATATATCCTGGTGCAGATGCCTGTACAGTGGTCTTAAAATTGATACTGCTACTATTTTTTGAGTTTGGTTTTATTTCCGCAGAGTACGTAATCTCTCCGCTGTGACCTACGATTTCTTTAGATGTACCGTTAGAAGTAAAGACAATCATCAGTTTTACAATTGCGTTATTGATTTTCTTGCCAGTATTCGCATCATAAGCTATAGCAGTTATAGTTGATGTACCTCTACCGTTAACAATATTTTGTGCTGACTGAATTGAAATCGATAACGGTTTGGCGTTTCTATTATTATAATTATACTTAGATGTAGATGGAGATTGTGTCAACTTAGCAGATAGACCCCGCCCAGATGTAGTAATTTTGTTACTATTATTTTCTTTGTTTAAGCTTTGTGAAGTAGTATTGCTTGTGATATTACTATGGGTAGCTGGCGTTATTGCTGTACTATTTGGGGTCATAGTGATATTACCTCCGGTTTTGGAATGTGGTGGTTGTGACCGATCTATAGTCGAATTTGTTATCGTCTGGTTATTCCTGGTAACCGTTGATGATATTGGTGTGGATACACCTGTTACATTTACACTAAACCATTTAATCAAGTTATTAGTGGTAACATTGGCTGAGTTAGAATTAATATTACTCGCCTGTAAACACGATAATCTACCTGTTAGTTTATTTTGCCCCTCTTTAATGGCTCCAAATTTGGTTGGAAGAGTATAATACCACTTTGAATAGTCATTGACTCCCTTCGGTCCCCCTGCTGTTGCATTTTGATATGGTCTTATATTATTTACAATGACCGAAACATAACAGCGATTATCATCTTTATTGTTACCAGTACTAGGGCTAGTAGTGTTAGTGCCGGTCGCACTCCCTGAAATTGTAAGAGTACTGCCAGTTGAAATGTTCTGACCGTTGGTCGGTGATGTAATCCTTATGCTGGGTATTTCTTTTTGACCTTCTGAAAAGATCACTATACTGGACCATCCAATGAAAACAGTAACTATGACTATAACTACAATAGACAGAAAAGACAATGACGAGAGCATAGACTTTGATTTCATGAATCGATCACTTTTGATATGCCATCAAATATAAATTCGCCTATTTTGGTGTAGTTTCCTAATTCATGTTATCGAACATATGACTCAATATTTTTTCCTTCAGATGGTAAATCCACTGGTTCAAATTTCCTGAAAATGATACTTGATTTGAATTCTGCATCGAGTACTGATTATTATTATCTCTCCCTGCACTCTGTACAAGATATAGGTTATTACTGTTGTCATTAGTCGGAGCATTGTTGCTATTGTTGTTAGAGTTGTGATGACCATAACTATTGCCTCTTCCATTATGATTATGATTATGTTTGCAATTGTTGTTGATGGTGTTGTCAGCAATCCCTTTCTGATCACCGTGCTGAATTATTATTTATTATATGTTATTACCGATTGCAACTTGTGAGGCAGATTGTACTGTCGCCTGATTTACACTATTGTTTTTTGGACAATTGGAAATCTCTTTTGATGATGCATAAGCTAGATATCCTACTTCACTAGATGATATAGCTTCCAGAATAATTACAGCTGCTGAAAGAATGGAGACAATCACTTGATTAGATTGGTTTAACATCTCCTAAGTTCATACAACTGATTATTTACGTGGTGCATATTCTGTCTCCAGAGTAACAATAGGATTGGTTTCTTTAATAATCATGGTCCATCCTTGACAAATATGTTTTTACTTCGTCGTAGTAATAAATTTCCATGTGTTAGTTTGAATCCATGAGTATTCAGTAATGTCTTTCAACGATAATATGCAATTACGTACGTCCTCATATCCACGACCGATGACAAAAGACTTCCCAAACCTCCATCCCAAGAGTCGGGCAGGTTTGCTGTAGGGTGATACTATATAGCAGAAAATGAACCTTATCTTATACTTTTTATTCTTTTCAAGATGTAAAAGTAAACGCGCGTAACTAATACGCTTTATAATTATCTCCGAGGATTTTTGATGCTATCTTCAGCTCTAGCACCTCGTTCGTTCCTTCATATATCGTAATTGCTCGCGAATCTAAAAAATGTCTTGCTACTCTATTGCTCTTTCTATAAGCATATGATCCAAAAATTTGGACAGACCTATTAGCTGAATCAAATGCAGAATTGCTCGCATGAAATTTCGCTATAGTAGATAAGTTATCAGCATAACTTCTCAATAAATAATAATCCTTATTATTTCGGTTCAATTTGGATTGCCATTGGTGATCCTCAGTTTTTAACTGTTCTACGTAATCGTGCAGATTTTGCCTAGCCAATGCGGCGCGGTAGACCAGCCATCGGGAACTTTCAATGTTGATTGCAATTCTAGCTAAATGTTCCTGTATTAACTGCTTTTTCGCTAGAGGTGAACCATGCTGCTCCCGTGCCTTCGAATATGAAACACACTCTTCTAGGCAATCTGTCATTACTCCCACTGCGCCAGCGGCAACGCTAAGTCTACCATCTATCAACGCACTATATGCAATATTCAAACCTTGGCCTTTTAATCCAAGCAAGTTCTTTTTCGGAACAACGCAATTGTCAAAATAAATCTCTGCATTTTTGATGGTGAGTAAGCCTAACTTATTTCTCATTTCCTCGGTTGAAATACCATCAGAATCTCCATCGACTATAAATGCAGATATTTTTCCAGGATGACTTCCACCGACTTCTTTTGCGTAAGTTGTCATTACCTTTGCGCATGTCCCATTCCCAATCCAGTGTTTTTTTCCCTCCAGCAGAAAGTGATTACCTCTATCTTCAAACTTCATAACCATAGACGAAGGATCGCTCCCAGCCATTGGTTCGGTCAAGGCAAAGGCCATTATACTCCTGCCATCACAAGTTTTTGGCAGATATTCACTCTTTTGGTCTTCATCTGCCCAACCCTGAAGAACCATTTGACCTATTGAGGTATGTGCTGAAAAGAATGTTCGCAAAGAATTGCCCTCTTCACCTATTCTTTCGATAGCGAGGATGTATGTGAGGATGTCGTATCCCAAGCCCCCATAACTTCTGGATATAGGACAGCCAAGCATTCCGATTTTACCGAATTCTGGAATTATTTTTTCGTTCAACCTTTCTTCAAGATAGCATTTTTCTTCGTACTGGCGAATTGATCTACAGATATCGTCAACTTCTTTTAGAAACGTTTTCTGTTTATCGGAAATAACGAAACTCATTTGCGATAAGTTTGAAAATGACATAGGGTTTACTAATATCAATTGATGCAAGATATGCATATTTATTAGCAGCTTTAAGCAGTTCTCTTGTCAAAATACTAAAGACATAGAATGTTGGAATTGGATTAATTCTGTCTAAAGTAGGTAAGTGGCTTTGATTCCGCAGGAATTGGGTGTGATCTTTTTTTGGGCTGGAAGAGATAAACCTCTAATATTGGAATGTCTAATCATACAACATGAAGAACAATCTCGTTTTTGAGGAGGTGAAAAACCGTTGAAGCTATACGATTTTTCCCCAACGTGGGGCTACACGCCTGGAAACGGGACAGCAATTACCAACCGCTTTATCTCCTGGATGACTGAAATGGTATTTTGAACTCAAGCGTACATCAGGGTGTGTTGTAGGAGCAGCACATAGATCTTCTTCATCTTGCATGTATGACTGCAGAGAATGTGACGAAATTGGCTGGAGACTTGTGCTTTATTCTAACGTGTGGTCATATGCAAACCATAAGCAAACAAACCGACATTTGTCAGGCACTAGAATAAAGAGCGCAGTTAGAATAAATTGAAGGTCCAAATCGAGTCTAAAATTATCGCATATATTGTACATTAATAAAGTACGTGTAGATACCACGTTCGCAGTAACATATTATAAAGGCTAACTGAACCCTCGTCCTGAACAAGATTTTAATACCCCATGTAAACAGCATATACCTCTGAATGCAGAATATACTCTTCAATAGGAATGTAATTTTATATCAGTGTTATAAAAACGGCATAGTGTTTAAATAGTTTCAGTATAGATCGAAGGTAAGTGAGTTAGATGCCAGTCGCAATAATTCCGGATATTAGCGAACAACACTGTATTGGCTGTGCCCTCTGTGTTGAGATTTGTACAGCTCTCGGTCCAGATGTACTGAGAGTAAAGCCCGTGGAAGGATGGAAGAGAGGTAAAGCATTTGTCTTTTACCCAGAAAGATGCATCTCTGACGGAGCATGCATTGGTGTTTGCCCGACAAAGGCAATTTTCTGGATGAGACCGATGGACTATACGCCAGGCCAGCCAATTCCATTGAAGAAGAACGCAGTGTTCACAAAGGGCTGGGAAGAAGGATAACTTTCCTCCTGCAGTCCGAAAAAATTTCCTTTTTTTTAGCTCTAGACTTCGTATTGTACTATAAAGTAGATTGCTACTTAATTTAGCATATTAATATCTTAAGTATAGCATGATGTGTGACTCGAATATCTCTTATTCAAGATATATAATACATAGATTGTACTAGAATAATCATATTACTAGCGATATGCTTCAAGCACCGTTTCAGACCAATAAATAGTAGTCAGAATTTGCACCCGATGATTTTATTCTGTCCCTGCATTCACACTAAATATGTTCAGACTTTTATAATTCCCTACCCATATTTGTCATAACGATCTTGACTTTGAATGGACAAGGACCGTCATCTAAGAATGGTCAAGAAAATACGATCTAGTAGTTATGCCGAAGACTTCGACGCAGCGATGAGGCCCTATACCGAATTAAAGAACGCAGGTCTAAACGCATGGTTAGGTGTTGTACTTACACACTTA
>QHBN01000239.1 GCA_003176995.1 Candidatus Nitrosopolaris wilkensis | reverse complement strand
GGAAAAACTGGTAGCAGACACATCCCTTTGTTCAATTCGATTCCATATATCAAAGACTATCTTGACCATGAACATCCACAATTAGGAAATCCAAATGCTCCTTTTATCTGTGGTGTCGCTAAAAGCCTAGGGAGACCAATACGAGAAAATAGTCTTTTGACAATATATGATAATTACAAGAAGGAATATTTTCCAAAATTGCTGGAGAGCCCTAACGTTTCACCAGAAGACAAGCAAAAGATCAGAGAATTACTGAAAAAACCTTGGAACCTATACATTAGAAGGCACAGTGCACTAACTGAGAAATCCACAATACTCAAAGAGCATGTCCTACGACAACATGCAGGTTGGTCTCCTAGTTCACAGATGCATCTGAAGTACCTACATTATTTTGGCAATGAATCAAATGACAGTATCTTAGCGTATGGAATAGTCACAAAAGACAAAAGTCAACTATCAGTATTAAGGCCTAAATCATGTCCAAATTGCTCAGAACCGAATAAACCAGATAGCAAGTTCTGTGCTAAGTGTAGGATGGTATTAACTTATGATGCATATTCTGAGACAATTGAGGAAAAAGACCAAAAGGAAAATGAAATTCAAAATCTGAAACAACAAATGATCTCCGTGCAAGAATCGCAAAAAGAAATCTGCGATTTGTTAAAGGATCCTGTCAAACTGATGGCAGCATTGAGACAAGGCTAAGACAATTCTAGCAGACAGAATTTCGAGATTTTTCCTTCGTCAGATATGAACCATAGTGCATATTTTGCCATTTGGTATATACCGACCTCTACTTTTTTTGTTTGATTTGTTCGATATCTTTCTACCACGCTTAAAGCGTCTTCAATATGGGTGCTATATTATCAGCCATCAGGATAGAATCTAATCACCTTTGAATGGCCTGTGCCGGGTTCTTTTTGGGGTTTCTGTTAACTTGTACTAGCAGATGGATTCATTGGCTGAATAGATCTTTTGCGGTTATCTTCATTGCTGTTAGCTAAGTTATTACTTAGTGACTTGGGGTGTATTGTTACGGCCTTTACGTCTTTCCTTGATGAGGTGTAATTTTGGAGCAGGCAATGCCTTTGGCTTGTTCATTCTACCTTTAAGCTGGCTAATCAATGAATCGATGGTACGTTGTTTTTCTTGTAGTGCAGTCACCAGCCATCCAATATCCAAATCAAATCTATCTACGAATTTCATTATGTCATTATCCTCTGAATTGAATTTTTCTCTAATTAGCGAATCCGAAAGTAGAAATGCAATCAACTGGAATTTATCCTTCTCTTCCAACGTAGTCCAACCGATATCATTGTCGAGGACAAACTGTACGCCTTTTTTAAGAAGTAGATCTTTATTATTCGGTTCTTTAAAAAGATCAATGAGTACCTGCAGACCTGATGCCAACTTGTTTTCCTTCAGGTAATGTTCAGCCTTATCATGTCGAATACCTAGTAGGACAGCACTAGCTGCCCCTTTATCGGTTAATTTCACTATCTTTCCATCACATCTCGTTTCTTTTACCAAACAACCATCCTTTATCAACGAGTCAACACTTCTGAATACTGCTGGTTGAAGAGAATTGATCTCCTTAGATATGTGACTGACAGTATCCGTTCTCTCAGTACACCCAAAGAAATGCTTCAATGTTCTTTGCTGTAATTCGCTTAATTGCGCCATAATTATCTATCCCTTCTAATTCCTCTCCCTGTTATAACATGGGTTATGATGGTATATTTATTTCCGATGACTGTTATAGGAGCAGTTATAACAATATGCTAGATAGATTAAACCAAAATCAAGGAATAAAGCTAACAGCTAAAAGACACAAATTACATCGTATCTCAAATTATACATTCGTAATTATTAACGAAGATCTTGTCCAAGCCCTGAAAATTGATGAAGAGATGCTGATAGAGGAAGGAATTGTGCTAAGGATCCAACGAGATCCAACGGATCAGTGAGACCTGTGATGACATTGACAGGTCTCGTCACGGTCAATATCAATACCACTTAGAAGGAGATGAAATTGGACCAGTGGGTTCTGCAAATGGGCGAACTAGATCATACCATGCGTAAGTATATCAGTTATTTGATCTGTGAAGAGCAAAGGCCTTTCTCAAGTTTGGGATGTGCGGGATGACTAATGGCACATTCCGAAATAAAATATCGAAAAGGCATAGTCGAGAACGGAACAGTGTAGAAAAGCGGAAGAATACAGCATAAAAGAATGTCGAGCCACAGTTCAAAATTTTGCAGCAAATCTTTGACTTTATTACTACCACTTCTTAAGATGATAAATGGTGGCTATACATCAACAGAGATAGCAAAAGTACTCCATAAGAGCAAGTCACTCGTGTCATATTATATCCAGAAAGCCGAAAAACTTGGATATGTGAAAGAAGGTATGCGTGACACATTTAAGCCGCTTGGGCTGACACAAGCCGGCCAAAATTTTGTCGACCAGTGTGAAAAAGGTCACGGCAACCCTATTTGTCGTGCTGAAAATATCATTTTCAAAGCAGAAGTGATAGAGATGCCTTGTGTCTCTGTGGACTGGACCAGGGTTGAAATGAATAACTGGGTCCAATACCAAAGCAAGGTAGACAATATTTTTGTGAAACTTAACATGGGAAACCAACCTACAATAGAACTAAATCCATCTCCAGTTGATGGGGATAGTCCCTACGATTTATTCATTATATTAGTTTACGACTGTATTAACGTCGTTAATGCTCTGCAGGAGCGTTTTGCAATAAAACTTGGTAGACTCCGACTTGGTTCTCGTGGGGAATGGCTTGTCTATGATTCTATCGCAGGGGCCTTTAGCAAACATCTTGGTCAGGTGATAGTGCAGGGACTTAGCAAAGTCAATGCCTCAAAGCCTAGAAATATTGGCGAATTCGAATTTCATGATCCGAGAGCGCTAGTAGACTATATGGCGATGCCACGACGCATATACAACGTAGAACAAGATGTCAAAGAAATACTGAGATTGTTTAAACAAGAAAGGTCAGACTTGGAGGATAAAAAGCGGCAAAATAGTGGTGGAGCAGTCTAACGCCTAATGAAGAAGCAAACCAACGATAACTCTAGTAAAGATGTAGCAACACCAAAGCCCGAAGGTCATTTTACCACAGCAAGTACACACTACGTCAACAGGCTTAAGAGTATAGAGAGAATATTGACTGGATCAAAGAATCTCGATCATCTCCTTTGCGGTGGCGTGGAAACAAATGCAGTCACGCAGTTTTATGGTGCGCCTAGTTCTGGGAAGACACAGATCTGTCACACACTTTGCGCCAGGGTACCACAGGACAAATCTAAAGGTGGTGTACGTGGCAAATCGATTTATATAGATACCGAAGGCACATTTCGGCCTGAGAGAATAGCATCCATTGCCATGGCCCGAGGGTTTGATTCTGATATGACTCTAGATAATGTCATATTAGCAGAAGCGGCAGATAGTGCTCAACAAGAAGGAATAGTATAGAACCTCAGTTCCATTGTACTAAAAATGCAGATAATCCCAATAAATTTAAATTGTTAGTAGTTGATTCAGCTGTTACTCATTACAGGTCCGAGTACATAGGTCGTGCAATGCTGCCAATGCGGCAGCAGAAATTATTCAGGTTTATGCGTTTGCTTCTAAAATTGGCGCATGTTCATGATATGGCAGTCGTAGTTACAAATCAGATCAACACAACACCAAACTCCCGAGCTATCTACTCAGATAGACCAATCGGCGAAAATGCGATGAATCATGCTGTCACATACGGCATCAGGTTGTCGACAAGCAATGGATTTATTCGTCACGCCATGATACTCATTAGTCCTTACCATCCTCAGAAAGACGCCATTTTTTACATACGCAAAAAAGGAGTGGAAGATGACTAAGTTAAGTCTAAATGAATATCTTTTGAATAAAATAAGAGATCCGGACAATACTCCGATCTTATTCTGGCAGAACACGAGGTTCTCAAGACTATCTCACTACAATCGATCACAAGATAAAACAACTAATAAAAGGAAGGATAGTAAAAATATCGCAGGAATATTGATATTAACTACCCTGAACGTTTTAGTGACATTCTTTGTCAGATTTGATACTAAAATTTAAAAAGAATGAGACGCTATAGCGGTAATGACCGTAACAGACCGAACCGGGGTAAGAATTAGAAAAGACAAGTCACACTTACCTGATTCAGAAATTGGGAAGACCGGTGCTGACTGTACTCTAGCAAGATTTGATATTAGGAATTCAGATTCCAATGTTAATGAGAACGACAAAGATCAAAATCTGTCAAACACTGCTCCCAAGAATCCGGCCATCGGAGGAGAGAATGGATTCTTTCCCCGGAATCTCATTTGTGACCCCAAGCATGTACTTGATGGGATGTTAGTGTTGAAATGCCTTTTCTGTGAACGCTACAAGACGCCTATACAGAATGACATGAGGACTCATCTAAGGTATACGCATCAAGTGCAATTGCTAAAGGACTTACCTCTCAGTGGCAAGGGTTTCAACATGGAATACAGAGCAGATTTTGTAATTGATATCATGAAGCAAAAAACACCTAGCGAGTATTACGATCATAAAATTGCAAAATTTGCTCCTGAAGAACTAAACTAATCACAATTTCTATTCAACACTGATAAGACATACCATGTAGTTTCACATCTTAGTACTCGACCATCATACCTTAAAGGCCTGCTAATTCAAATCTAATTTAGTACGTCTGCGTATTTGTAAAATACATGCAAAGATCGCACCTCATTGTTAGGTACTACAGTTAGTGCCATCCATCCTATCCTTTTGGTTCCTGGTGGACACATTTGATGATTCTTAGGTCCAAGAAGCAGGAACATTAGAGATCCAATCTTACAAACTCTGGCGCCTGCTTGAACCAGTTTTAAAGGTGCTTGTAAGTCAGTTCCATACATGCTTTTTGCAGTAGTAATGTTATAGGGAGGATCACATCTCCAACGACTAAAGCTATTACTCGGTATAGATGACAATGTTTGACCGTCAGCAACTAGATCTGGGTTAGTTGCAGATTTGATATCTACAGTAAAGCAATTAGTGTCATAATATTCTTTGATCTTGTAGCTGCAAACTTCGATAGTGTTTTCTTCCTTCCCAAACACCGTATCAATCATTTCTAAATACTTATATGGGTACCTGCCATTGTTCCTACCTCTTACTCTAAGATGACCAGAGATGAAATCTGGACTGTTTTGGGTGATGTACAAAATGCCTGTTGCCGGACTAGCAGGTATTGTAAAGTATTTTTGATTCTTATTGCCTGATATTATATCATACTTGCATCGTATTAGATTGAGAATGTCGAGTTTACAAGTCACTCAAGGATGATACATCTGTCACTGTTCCTAGCTAAATACGTTTCGATTCGAACTATTCATTTCGATAAGATCCCTCAAACCTAGAATTAAGCCGGCCATCCGATTAAGAGTGTTGGACCGAACCCTAGCTCTGACAGGACTTTTTTTAGATTTAAATTATTTTTCTAAAGTACTATGGGGTGGGTATCTCCCGCACAGTTCGATCATTCGGATAATAGAGGGTAGCAGCCGAAAGCAGGTGAAAACATCAATGTAACATGCTGAAACATAATGGTAACAGTTGGAAACAGGGAAAAAGGCAAAAGATCTATTAACAACATATGCGTAGTATAACTAGGAGACATAACATGGCATGGTTGTTCAGCAGGGAAGAAAAAGAAAAGTACGTAATCCAGCTTTACAAAGAGGGTCGGACGGTGAGGGATATTGCTAAACAGATGCATATGTCATTTGGTGATATCGGGGTCATAATTCGTAAAGTGAAGGCAGAAGCAGAAAGAGAAGCAGGACATATCAATGAGCAGGAAATTGATAATAACGAATCCAAGTCAAGAGAGTCACAAGCCTTCAAATTGTTTTCAGAGGGCAATACACCTGTACAAGTTGTGATAGCATATTCCGGCTGACGAGGTATATGCAATATATCGAGAGTTTTGGGAACTCAAAGGTATGTACAAATTAAATGTGTTATATGAGGAAGCAAAGAATTCCCTTCCATCAGTTCTAAAATTACACAAGATCGTGAAAGAACAAGGGATGGGTGAACAAGAAATAATTAACGTTCTCAAACTCGCCAATAATAATGAGTTACGATATCTCCAAGAGAAAGTCGATTATCTTAGAAACCAAATAAATAACTTGGAACTTGAAAAGGCCAAGTGT
The DNA here is from genome assembly GCA_003176995.1 of Candidatus Nitrosopolaris wilkensis. Taxonomy (GTDB): domain Archaea; phylum Thermoproteota; class Nitrososphaeria; order Nitrososphaerales; family Nitrososphaeraceae; genus Nitrosopolaris; species Nitrosopolaris wilkesensis. The sequence continues at coordinate 3,694 of QHBN01000239.1, read as the reverse complement.
ACAAGCCATGTACTAACCTTGAGCAGAAGAATAGATGAAATGAGGGAAACTGTCAACGTGTACGAAGCATCTTTGAGTGAGAAAAGAGAAGAGATAGCATTATTGAATCAGGAACAAAAGAGGTTAGATAATTTCGTTGCTAATAATAATACTAATAATAATATGAATGACAATGATATCGAAATTATTTATTCCACTGGTAGCTGGCACAATCTAATTCCTTACAAAATGAAATAAGTGAGCATTAACGTATGTAAGACTAGGATGAAGGTGTGAAAGCAGTGACGGTTCTATAGAGAATAGGCAGGATTATCATTTTTTTGATTTGCAGCATTATACCAGGAAAGATATTTGGATATAGGCCATTATCATCATTATAATTCAATAGAAAGTAATTCGGTGGTAGTGTCCTCGTATAATTCCAGCCTACACTGCTTTAATTTCCATCGCTGTTTTGCATTGAATTTCATTATGTTATTCTATTATCATGGGTCGCCACAGAGTCATTTTAGAAATGAGTAGACTGACCATCTCAATAAGAAGGCAGGCCTATTGTAAACGGTTTTCCAAAACTCACCTGTTGTGAGTAGCAAAGCTAATGTGGAGGCTCTTGTTTTTCATCGCACAAAGTATAACAATAATGGGAATTGCGTCGATCTGCTGCTGTAACGTCGGGCTTTTATTGAAAACACTTTTGAAATTGGCTCTAAACGTTGAGACAATCATTCCACACATATAACCAAGAATAAAACTCGCTTCATCTTGATACCCTATCTGTGATTTGCTGTATTGATATCAATCCAGGTGATTTTTATCCAATACTTGTGTAGCGTACTCTGAGGGTAAGGATACGTCTTGATAGTACTCTACCTCTCGAGGGTTCCGAGCTAGATTGCCCATAAGAATAATGTTCTTTACTTTCGTTGAATTATCAATTGCAACTCTTGGCGCGTAAAGTGTACCTTCGCTATGACCAATTATACTTATCCTCTTAGGATCTACCTCAGGCTGTTGTATAAGAACATTCAATGCTTTCTTACTATCTTGAATCAGATCATTGGCTGTAGTATTTCCCCATACATTTGTGTCCTAAAATTTGCACTAACACCTCTTTTATCGTACCGAAGCACTCCAAAGCCTCTTTCTGATAGAAATTGAGCAATCTGCCAAAACGGTGTAGGTGGTTTAGGACCATTCTTGTGAACAAATCCCAATGTTTCATTCTTATCAACAGCACCAGAGCCAGGAATAAGAAGAACACCAGGGAATGGTCCTTTTCCAACAGCGGGAAGAGTTAATTGAGCATTAGTCTTTAATCCATTACCTAAGTCTATTACTAGATTTCGATATTTTATTGTCTGGATGTACTGTTGAGCTAGCGCTTGGTCTTGTTGTTTGAAAATACTAGTAGATAAACAAGATAATCCAAGTGTAGCTATCAAAAATAATCCGAGATAGCATCATAGTTTTTGCTTCTATACAACTTGCGATACTAGTAATCTGATACTTGTATTTGAGGTTTCATAAAGGTTAACTAATAGGTATTATTTCTGCTCACAAACCTCCCCACGCCTCCAGATATAGAATACCACTGATCTTCAATCTTTGCATAAGTTATCTCATGGTATCAGAACGGGAGCAAGAATCCATTTCTTAATCCGCTGCCATATATCGAGAAGTAAGTTATATGACAGAATCTATCTAAATTGTTAATCATTTCTTATTAAGTAACGGACTTCATGAACTCTGCTTCTCCACGTGGTATAGTTTGGATCTGTTGCTATTTGTCGTGATAACAATATCAATAAATCCAGACTCAGCTTTAGTACTCTGATTACCTGCTACTGTTCATACCGACATTATTGGTACTATTGTGGTATCCTGCTACCGCATCATGGTATCCTGCTACCGCATCATGGTATCCTGCTACCGCATCATAGTATCCTGCTATGCAATGCTCCAAATCTTTCGCAGTAAAAGAAGCACATGCCGCTCCTACATTATATACAGCAACTTTTGCAGCTGCTAATCCATTCTTGGCACCTATCTCGTAAGCAAATGTATGTTTTGGAAGTGGCACCACCGTTTGAGCATAAGCCATTGACATCGTCGCTGCTGACCCGCTAACCATGAATACGCCTAAAACCGAGCATAAGGTTAGGCTAATTGGAAATCTGTTGTCTCTTTTCTCTTTATGAAAATTATGAATCATTCCTCACCTGTATCTACGATATTATCATTTGTCTTATCGTGTTATTTAAGGAAGTCTAACTATATTCTGATACTATAGAGAGTATTTGCCTCATTTGGACGATATTTCTTAACCTCAGCCAATAAGATTTTGGTGATCCAGCCAAATATGCCACCGAATAGAGACTGGTCTAGTGTATCGTTTAAAAATGAAAATATTTAGAGATTATTGAAGCAGCAACAAGAAGGCAGAATAGTTCATGTATTGCATTTTGGCGATTTTGATCCTTCTGGTTCAGCAATGGACAAAAACCTGACAAGAGATGTGTTAATGAAACTAAAACGAGATCCGAACAGCTACATGTTCATAGAAGGATGTAGTAGTTGCCCTAGATCTGCCTCCAGAGTATGTTCGAATAATGTACCGAGAGTTTTTGGGATTAAAGAATATACAAAAACTTGTGGAGGTATACAACGAAATGGAAAATTATCTGCCGTCATTTCTGGAATTATTTAGAATAATTGAATCTCGAGGTATGAATAAAAATGGGAATAGCATTCAGTCTACTAACAATTATAGATGTAAAGCCATTTATTCCTCCATCTCCATTTTTTCATGCTTAAAACAGAAATTACAATATACTTCAGGCACTCCTACATCATTAGCGTCATGCCAAGCTACATGATTATTACATGAGTGACATGATAAACTTTTAACTTTCATTTCTCAATTTCAACCCATCTATCCCAGCCGTCATGTTGCTGTATAGTAGCAGGAAATAAATCGACGTATTTTCTATTAGGACACATTAGTTTTAACATTTCATAAACTTATTCTCCCTGCTCCATATGTTCATTCTCAAAACAGTTGTGACAGTATACTATTGGTATGCCAACGTCATCCACGTCATACCAAGCCACTGGAGCGCCACATGAATGACATCGCAAGGGCTTAACTTTCATTGCTTAATATGCCTCTGCCATAGTTATAATGCCTTCCTCATAACAATGTCTCTTTATCCGTTTAATTTCAAAGATCAATATATCTTAATTGCTTGACAATTACGACACAGGACTTCATACTACTCTTTTAATTCGTGTGAGTGCTCTACAAAATATTTGTATAATCACTGTGGTACTGTTTTAGCTCCCGTCTTTTTAGCGGTCCGTATAGAAAAAGGGTTCTTTGAATCACATGAGTTCTTGTAATTCGCTTTGCATCCAAAGGGTTTCAAATATCGAAATATACGTGGCAACAGTCGATTCGCTAGGATCACCATAAAACAAAGTTGTTCTGTCAGAAGGAATGCTTAAGGGAGAAATACCCACAGACAGATCGAAAGTAGCAATCTTTGGCTCAGTAAAGGTCATACTCAAATATTAAGAAGAAATATTTGGTGGTATGTAATTTGATACAGATGAACCATGATGATGGATAAGTAGCCATTGGTTTTCCATTTGTTCAAATATGTTAGTCGTAGTAGTAGCAATGACACCAAGCCTG
>QHBN01000238.1 GCA_003176995.1 Candidatus Nitrosopolaris wilkensis | reverse complement strand
TGAGAATTGAGCTACAAACTAGGAGGGAAAGAGATAGTTATAAAAAGGTAAGCGGCACGATGGCAAAAACAGTAGTTTGTTGCTTCTCATCGATGACCTCCAAACTGGCAAAAGTTAGATCGCCCAAAAAGGCTACTATTTCGGTATTATTTATTTCTCCTAAGACAGATTGTAGTGTCTATTTAAGCACTGCGTAGAAAATTGAGGTAAATAAACGTGTGGAACTCGAGAACACAGAAATTGTTTTGCTGAATAGTAATTCCTGGCGCTTTCTCCAGAAGCTGCATTTGGATAAATCTCCTTTTGGTGCTCTTGCTCATATGCTCCGAGTGCGCCTCCTCCTTAAAACTAGTGCTCTTTGCTTTTTAGGGACTTTGTTGTGAGACATAACAAACAGTTCTTCTTTTACCTTCTTCTTTAATGTTGATGCTGTGAACACATACTGCCCAGAAACTATGCACTACACCATGCTTATGATCCCTGCCATCCTTACCTATTTCGTCAATCATAACTGGATTATCAACCAATTGCAAGATTAATGTAAGGATTGTAAGGATCAAAGTTTTTGAATTCACATTATCTCTTTAGTGAATGAAATACGTCATACGAGCCTGTTTTCGAGAATGCTGCAGCTCCAGGAATATACGACTTAAAACACATAGACAAATGCCAGAAAGAAGTATCATTACTAGCCCATGTCCTACTATTTCTGATGTAGAAAATCGGATGTTTGCACGTCAACATATCGGAGGCTTGAACTGGATGTTTGTTTAAAGTCACCTACCACTACATAATCAACTAAGATTCATGCATCCAAAATTAGTACTCCATTATGAGTTCAAATTAATACATTCGATCAGTGAAAAGCCTGTCAGAGTAGAATACCCGCCTACTGTAAAAGGTTTAGCGTTGCAACCTATTCTGGATATGATGTCTGCGTACTCTATGAAGTATTGTAGTAAGGATGTTTTCAAAGATGCAAAGCCCAGAGAATGCCAAGAAGTATACGGAAGAGAAATGGCTAAAGTTTCTTCCTATACCTGAAAGTCCATAGTTCATCTACAACATCCGTACGGTTCGGATGCTGTTACTGCTTTCTGTAACCACCATCATCAACCAACATCAAGCTATGTGCTTGGCTGTCATGCTGATGCGGTGATAAATCCGAGATATTCTGAAACTACAAGGTAGAATTGGGATCGTCACATGTGACTAGGTTTGTTCATTCTTAGTCAACAAATAGCGTATCTAACCATATACATTGTGATCAATAAAAAATATGAACGAAAATAAGATTCCGCATACCAAAAACGCACTAGTGTCATTTTCTGAGGCAATAGAGAATGTAGCCGATAATGTATCACAATCCGTAGTAAGTGTACGTTCAAAGACTAGAGGAATTGGTTCAGGAGTTGTTTGGACTTCAGATGGCCTTATAGTGACTTGCAACCATATAGTCAGAAAACTAGACGAAGTAGAAGTTAGTTTCAGCAATGGTAAATCCTTTCCAGCCAACGTCATAGGAAATGATCCATATTCTGATATTGCACTCCTGAAAATTCAAGCCAATGGCAAGAATGATAGCATTTCCCTTATTCCGATAGAGATTGGTGATTCTGAAAATCTGAAAGCAGGGCAGTTTGTTCTCGCTCTTGCTAATCCCTATGGTGAATATCCCAGCATTACGGAAGGAATAATCACGAGCGAAAGAAGCTCACTTGGAGGAGGGCGGTGGGGAGGAATAACGAATAATATAGTTATCACTGATGCACGTCTCAACCCAGGATATTCAGGCGGTCCTTTAGTTGACGTAGAAGGAAAGATGATAGGATTAAACACAGCATATGTTTCGTCTCGTGGTATTGCAATTAGAGCAAGTAAGGTAAGAAATATCACCGACCAACTTGCGAAGTATGGAGCTATTAAGATAGCATACCTTGGTGTGGTCACAGATGAAATTTCTCTTCCTAGAGAGGTAGGAGCTCAACTAGGGCCAAGTCAAGAAGAAGGCCTCATGGTTCTTTCGGTTGAAAAAGACACTCCTGCAAAGAACGCAGGGCTATTACTAGGAGATATTATCATAGGATTCGACGCTCAGCCTATAGCGAACATTCATGACCTAAGAAGACAACTCTTAAATCACTATGTCATCGGAAAATCAGTAAAGCTTGCCATAATAAGAGGTGAGAAAAAGAGTGAGATCACGATTACTCCTCGAGAATCATCTGGATCCCACTAACCGCAATTAAAGTCAAGCGAAAGAGGAAGTAATAATATAATATATGATACCAGTTAATGAAGAACTAATTGTTAATGCAGTTCAAAAGGTAAGTAGAAGTGTTGTAAATATTGCGAGTGTAAGAACAGTACATGACCAACTATTCCGTGTATTTCCGGTTGAAGGTGTTGGCTCGGGTGTAATAATCGACGAGAGATGTCACGTGCTTACCAATAATCATGTTGTTGACGAAGCTCAGAAACTGAAAATTACACTCACTGATGGAAGCATCTTCGATGGAAAAGTGATAGGAACAGATGAGACGACTGACTTGGCAGTAGTAAAATTAGATTCGACAGAAACACTTCCATTCGCTGCATTGGGAAATTCTGACGATTTGAAGATAGGTCAAATAGTGATTGCCATTGGTAATCCATTTGCCCTAACTGGAGGGCCAACTGTAACTGCTGGGATTGTAAGCTCTCTGAATAGAAAGATTCAATTTGAAAAAGGAGTCTTGGAATTGGTTCAAACTGATGCAGCAATAAATCCAGGTAACTCTGGTGGACCTCTTATCAATACAAAAGGCGAGGTTATAGCAATTAATACAGCAAAAATGCCGTATGCACACGGTATTGGATTTGCAGTACCAACCAACATTGCTAAATCAGTAGTGACAGAACTAATACAAAATGGAAGAGTAATTAATAGACCATGGATTGGAATCTCGTATGTGAAAATAACAAGACAATTAGCTCAATATTATAGATTGCCAGCCACTGAAGGTGTGTTAATAGCACAGGTAGAATCACACAGCCCAGCTGATGACTCGGGATTGAGAAAGGGAGATATAATCGAAGCAGTGGACGGCAAGAGAATAGATGATACCACAGAAATTTCACTAAATGTGAGAAAGAAGACACTAAAGGACACGCTAACAATGACTATAAACAGATATGGAAGACGCTTTGAAGTTCCAATACAACTTCAGGCGCGACCATGAGTCTTATTATTATTTTTATTCTATTTGGATTCGCAGCTTGCGACTTAACTAATGAAAAATTACCTCCAGGGGTGATTTTTCGTTTATCAAACTGCAAAAATAATATAGCTTCTTATTTTTTGATTTGTTTGTTAGAGAAATAGCAGATCTGAGTAATATCACGAAGCTTTACGCGTAGTCATGAGCCAGTTTGATATTTGGGAGTAACGGGATCTAAATGTAGTGGTAGTATGTTTATACTACTTGACGTGACTAACCTTGATAAATGCTAGTCAATTAATGCCCCATCCTTCTATATACTATCAAAGAATGACAACAATAGTTGGTATCAAAACAAAGGAAGGCGTTGTACTCGGCTCAGATAGACGAGCAAGTAAAGGCTGCTTTATAGGTTCAAAGATAACACAAAAAATAACAAAAATAGATGATACTTTAGCAGTAGCAATAGCTGGCCAGTTATCTGATGCTGAATATATGATTAAGGTTGCAAAAGCTGAGAGAAGACTAATGGAACTTAGAAGAGGCTTCCCACTCACAGTGAAGGAATCTACGAGGCTAATAGCAAATCTAGCCTATTCTGGTCTTAAGAACTATCAGCCATATTTCGTAGAATTATTGGTGGCAGGCGTAGACCAAAATGGCGGACATGTATTGGCAGCAGATATGAGCGGTGCAATAACTGATGAAGACTTTGCATCTTCGGGTTCTGGTTCTCCAATAGCATATGGTGTTCTCGAAAGCGTTTACACTAAGGACATAACTAATGAACAAGCAAAACAAATTGCCACTAAAGCTGTAGCAGCAGCAATGGAACGAGACCCTGGATCAGGAAACGGTATAGACGTACTGGTGATTCCAAACTTGTTAATGGTCAAAGAGTGGAAGAAGAAGGGGGTGAGTCATTAGAAATGGCAGAAAGTGGTGCTACTTCTAGATATCCTTACTATTATGGTCCTGAGGGTAGATTAGTATTAGTAGATAGTGCGTTAGAGGCAGTAAGCAGAGGTTCAACTACAATCGGAATTAAAACTCCAGTCTTTGCCTTGATCTCTAGCCACATAAAGCCAACCAAGCCTTTGGTAGAACCTGCTGAAAAAATATTTACAATTGACGGACATATAGGCGCGACAGGCTCAGGATATATTGGTGACATATTGCAACTAATTGATGAGATACAATTAGCAGCACAAAAACATAGACTCACCTATGAAAGCCCCATCGATGTAAATACACTTGCAAAACATCTCAGCTCATACTTGCACAACTATACTATCTACGCCGTTAGACCACAAGCGGCCTCAATAATAATCGCGGGAATAGATCAAACTGGAGTTCAGCTATATCAAGTAGATCCAAGTGGAACATTCTTCAGAGGAGCAGGCTTTGCAATCGGTCAGTATTCAGATATTGCACTCGACGTGATGCAGAGAGAGTATAGCTTAGACATGAGTATGGAGCAAGCCATACAGTTGAGTAATAAGGCAATAGAAAAAGCAGTGGGAGAAAGACCACTGGTAGAAACAGGAATCATTACGGCTAAAGACGGTTTCTTCAAGAAGTTGGTGAATAATTAATCTAGTTCTCACAGGAATACGTGAAAAGACTTGAGTAGCAGTACCTGCCTGGGAAGGCTCGATAGACAAAACGCCTCTATAGGTACGACGAATTAGAGTATAAACACAGATGACCAGCGAAAATTCGGGTCAAGATTATTGGCTGATGAAAGTGGGTCATAGAGTGGTGAATTAGGGTGATGGGCTCGGCTTAAGATTGGAATTATGTCTGTCTAGGGGAGGCATTTATCTATATGGGAAACGACCCACCTAGTTTTGGGTGCTATTTTGAGACCTACTCACGACGAAAAATTCTTGTCCAAAGTGTGCCTATATAAGTGCCGCATAAAGTTCCAGCCCTTTTAAAATTTTGCAGAGGAATACAGAGGTGACTCAGGTGTGATTGCTATATCCTATAAGGATGATGAGCATTATCAATTGTAGATCGATGTAAACAGATCTGATGATAAGTCATGGTAGTCATTTATGAACTATAGGAAGAACGGATCAAGGCATAATAGTTTGGAATCCATTATCCGCCGTGATTACTTAAGCATTAAGAAGCAGTGCACAAGAAACGATGGAATTTTACTTGATTCAGGATACTACGATACTGGGGCATGGGGGTGGCCTGCGTAAATGTTGGGAAGGATACAAGATAGCAAAGTCAGAAGGGGACGGAGAATATGGAATATTATGCAAAAGGTATAAGGAAATTCCAACGGGAACTGAAAACATCTGTATCAAAATTCCTACAATTTGGTCCGTTAGGTCGAAATTATTGCAGTTACAAACAAGGATCTTAATAACACTCATTAATCAGAGCAGAAGGGACACTTTCTGAGTTTGTTATAATGCATCTTTATATTCTAGCCGAAGTAAACAGGTGAAAGAAACTTATGACAACCGCCTCTTCGATAGGATATCCACCTGGACCTCACTCAATTTTACCTAACAAATTATTGCGTGGATTTATGCATGACCCCATCAAGACCTTGGTGGCTATTGCACGTACCTATGGAGATATCTGCCATTTTAAATTTGGAAGACAACATATCTATCTATTGAATAATCCGCATTACATTGAAGATGTATTAATTAGAAACTATAAAAATTTTATAAAGAGTAGAGGACTACAAGTATCCAAGCGTCTTTTAGGCGAGGGATTAGTGACTAGTGAGGGAGAATACCACGATCGTCAAAGGCGATTAATTCAACCTACATTTCATCCCAATCGCATAAAGGGATACGGAAACATCATGACCAGCTATGCAGAACGTATGTGTCAGCGATGGGAGGATGGAATTACGTTGGATATACATAAGGAAATGATGCATGTAACGTTAGAAATCATTAGTAAGGCTGTCTTAGGTTCAGATGTTAAACCAGAAGATGACGAAGTTGGTATTGCATTGGAAACTTGCATGGAATACTTTAATCGCCTTCAAATGCCTTTCGGCGAGCTGATTGAAAAAATACCTATACTACCTATTAACAAAGGTTATCAAATTGCAAAAAAGAAATTAGATTCGATAGTATATAGTATGATTAAGGAGCACAGGGATAAGGAGAATAAGGGTGTACACCACGAGGAGGACTTACTATATACGTTACTACAAGCTCAAGATACTGAAGCTGGAATCGGAAGAATGACTGATTCACAATTAAAAGATGAAGTAATGACAATTTTTCTGGCAGGTCATGAAACGACATCTAATGCACTCACATGGACATTTTATCTCTTGTCGCAGCACCCAACTGCAGAGGCTCGCCTCTATGGTGAACTCTGTTCTGTATTTGGTGATAAAGATGCCAAAAGAATTCCGACTGTTGAAGATATACCAAAGTTGGAATATACTGAAAAGGTGTTTAGAGAATCGATGAGGCTTTATCCACCAGCCTGGACTATAGGCCGCCAAGCTATAGCTGATTACAAGGTTGACAAATATGTGATACCTGCTGGCTCTATCATTTTAATGAGTCAATACGTAATGCATCATGATTCTCGTTACTTTTCTGACCCAGATCTCTTTTATCCAGATCGTTGGACCAAAGAAGCAAAGTTGCAACTCCCTAGATTTAGCTATTTCCCATTTGGAGGGGGTATCAGAGGCTGTGTAGGTGAGCCGTTTGCATGGATGGAAGGAATTCTTCTAATAGCTACATTATGCCAGCAGTGGAAGATGCATCATGACCCAGACCATAAAGTTGGATTAAAACCACTTATTACATTACGTCCAAAATATGGAATGCGTATGAATTTAGAGCATAGAAAATAAGAAAATCACTAGCTTTTCGAAATGAAGGAATTGTTCTACCCATTAAGCGAAATTATTTCGAGGAATTGCTAACAAATCATTATTACTATAATAGTTGCTACCAATCTGAAGTTAAGTTATTTCCGGGTATTGCAATAACTTCACTAATTAAAATAAAGAGGAAAATTACATTCTTCACAAGGATAGCCAATTCTATCAAAGACAGGGTATAATGTCGTTATGTCATGAAGCGAGGACATCCAATTGCCTGCTCAACTTCTAGATTATTGTTATTCTTTCTCTTTCTTTGTCTGCGTTCAGCCACAGAATTTACAATCGGCCAAATGCAGATAAATTAACTAACAAAAGAAGAAAATAGATTATTCAAACAAATTGCCTTGTTATCATATTTTTCTTGCTCCTTGCCACTGTTGTAATTTCAGCCTTAGGACCAATGCTCGTTGGAGTAGCACATTTATGCCAAACACTTCTTGCAGCATTTTGAGAGCATTTTCTATCAATTTAATCGGAAAAATATTTTTCGATGGTATCAAAGTCAAAAGAATTTCTTTCTGGTTGCACCTGGCGAATCTGACTTTGATTTTGGCCTCTTCAAGTATTTCTGAGAGTGTGGCTGCAGTATTGATTGATATCTTCTAGAGTCATGCAGTAGCCTTGATTTCTTCATGTGAATTATCGATAGAGCCAAAACAAGCTGTTCTCGACGGTTCAAGCCTGCTTTATCTTCATCCAAAATCAAATAAAACAAATCATTTAGATTAGTAATTGGTGGTATCATTGTAACCTGCTTTATAGCGTGAGATAAAATTTCATATTCTCTTTTCTTGAGTAAACCTGATGATAATAGTGGCTCGACAAGCAGGCGCGTATATTCTGGAATTATTTCTGGTTTACTCTGCTCTTTAATGTGATTTTGAATATGATCTTGGTCTATTTGTTATGGTAGTTGACGTAATCTATATTTACTTTAGACAATCATTAGTGGCAGACACATCAATTCTGCTTATAGATATAGCAAATCTACGCTACGCGTGAACTCAGAATATCTTCGGAACCTCTGACTCGTAGGTTTGCACCAACATTTACATTTAGGTTGTAGGCATTTTACATTTCAATTCATTTTCAATACGCAGTTCACAGGATGTATGTATAACCGTTAAGAGAGATGATGACCTAAATGGTAAAGGAATACTTGA
>QHBN01000237.1 GCA_003176995.1 Candidatus Nitrosopolaris wilkensis | reverse complement strand
TGTAAATCAAGCTATCACCCAGATAGCCACACAATCGAGCATAACAGGAGGAACTTCAAGTATAACGCAGGTAATAGTTCAGATTGCCACCCAAGTACAGATAACACAAATAGTACAGCAGATAATAATACAGAATCCACAGGTACAGCAATCAGATGTTCAACAAATAGTCCAACAAATAGCATCGCAGACTGCAAGTAATGGAGGAAATTCAGTCCAAGTCATAAACCAGATTGCAAACCAAATCGTGGAGAACCCAAAAGGCGCAGTATCTCAGTCGGTGGTACAGTTAGCAAAACAGAAAGCATCTGGAAATGTGGGTGCAGTCAACCAAGCTATAACCCAAGTAGCGCAACAATCAAGTAAAGGTGTTCCTGCAACCCAGGTGATAGTTCAGCAGGCTGTCCAGATAGTCATCGGACAACCAAACGCAAACCAGCAGATAAGCCAGATCGCAAAACAAGTGGCTGCCTCTTCAACTAATACAGACCCTGCTACTGTTAACCAGGTAATTAATCAACTAGCTCTTCAAGTTGCCAACAACGGCGGCAATCCTAAGCAAGCCATCGACCAAATAGCTAGCAATGTGGCAAGTGGCAATACAGGGCCAGTCTCACAAACGATAGCAAAGCTCGCACAACTGCAGATATCCGGTAATAACAAGAATGTCAACCAAGCAATAAACACTGCAGCTCAACAAGTAGCGCAGGGAAAACAAAGTGATATTGGTCAAGCATTATCTCTTCAAGCACAAAATGTAACCGCAGCAGCTGCTCCTACTCAGCCACAGTCAAAGGTTGAACAGCATGCTAATGTAACAACACCACCCCGTTCTCAAAACCTGACTACCGCTCCTCCTCAAGCCAATACGACAATCGGACAGACCGACAACACGACATCTTTATCAACTGCAGGAGTACCCGTCACACAATCGCCAATGGCAGGCAGCGTGCCACCAGTTACACATCATAAACACCACCATTAAAAATATTATTTTGGACAAATCCTTTACAACATCACATTATCATACGAACTGAGACCTTGCGAAGGATCAGGTTGAATTCTTCAAATAATGGGTTAAGGTAGTTCAATAATCGCTTCAAATTAAATTGTTTTATTGTCCCCAATGCTCAAGATTATCAAAAAATTGTTTATCATAACTGCGCAATTTCTCGTTCTAATTCCCATGTAATCTGACCAGTCTCAAGAGTGTTGGCAACTTCCTTAAAGTATTTTTATAATCCTGCAGGTGAAATAACAAGAACTTTTCCACCCTTTGGACCTGACTGGTAGTTGCGTGGGATATCTTTTGGAATGAATACAACCTTTCTTGTCGTCAAGGAATGTTTCTACTATTTAATGATGATAATAATATATCATAATTTAATCTTATTCTTATACAATGAATCACTATTACTAATTAAAAACAAAAAAATAGATGGACGGAAGTCCCATTGGTTAGTGACCCCATCACTGATAGATTATGTCTGTGTATTGCTTGTTGTATTCTCTAAACCCGTTCTAGATATTTCTCTCCACACTTGTGCAAATAGTATCCAGAGATGTCTCCTCCGCGATGATTCTTTACACAGTAATTGAAGTGTTTTAGATCCTTGTAGTCGTCGTGATCGTGGTCTTTGTATGCTAGTGCTGGAGCAGCAAAGCTGCTTACTGAGACGAGGCTTACTGCTGCTACAATAGCGAAGATTGACAGTGTAGTTGTCTTCATGTCCGTTCATTACGAGAATCACAAACATCTTTTTATGAGCTAAGGATAATAGATAGAGAATCAGGTTGTGCCAAAACGATCTTGAATAATTATTCAATTTTTATCTATAGAAACAGTTCTACCCGTAGCCTACCGAAAATTGGATTGTATCTTATATCGTGCTCTTTATTCGATTCTAATGAGGTCTAGATCTGCTGCTCTAAATTGTTACAAGATGCTTCACTAGATCGTTCCTGCGTGATTATTAGGGTTTATGGTACAGCCTAGACCGGATGGTGACGGCCGGTGGGCGGTTCTCATCGGAGGGTGGCGGAGTGACACAGTTAGCATCTGGACTGTGAAAGGATGTCATTTTTATTCCTCTCAACTCCATCTTTTTGTTATCAGCTTCCATTCCTTATGATACAAGTCCATACTATCCAGTAGCGTTGAAGTAATGCAATAGTCAATCTTGACAATGTGGACCAGAGTATACATTACTAGTTGTCAGTATGTCCAATAAATTGCCATCACAATCGGAATGCTATAAGGATCGCCTGCATTTTGTGTTAACGCATAGGAGTGATCCGTTCCTTGATTCATTGCCCCACCCCCGCATGTGTACGCTGTCATAACTCTTTTTGGTCTAAGTTGAACTAGAATCACTTCGATAATTAATACACGAGTGTTGTAAAATTTGATATTCTAGATATACGATGCATCCATGTGAATTGTCTCACATATTTAGGGTAATTCTGATGGTAAATCTTTGAATTATTCACTAAGAAAGCCGTTTAAAATTGATTCTGTTAATCAATACCATCAAAGTATTTGATTACTCTAAGTTTAACTAAAAAAATATGCAATCCAACGGCATATTAGTTATATCATATAGGAGCACTCCGATGTATTCAAAGAAAACCACAGCAATATTTACTAGCCTAGCTATGGTAACAGTAGCAACGCTTTTTGCAACAGGTCCGCTTGTTACAGATCATGCTTTTGCTCACTATTACCACCACAGCCATCACCACTATTATCACCACTGACATATCAAGAAACTCGGCTAGCTGTATGAAAATATAGGTTAGACAGGATGTCTGTCTTCCTAAATCCGTTTTCTGAATTTGCTCCAAATTATGAAAAACTGAATCTCAGAGAGCGACACGATTTGTTAAAGTAATTATATTCGTAACTACATTCTCTTTAAATGATAAGAACCAGAAGAAGTTACGGGCAATCCAAGATGTTCGAGTTATTACACGCGAGTGAACTAAAAAAGGGGATTTTCCTTTTAGTCTTGCGCCGTGCAAAAATTCGCTAGTCGTAATCATTGAAATTGTTAGCGTATGGTAAAAACATATTTGATAAGATGAAGCCTGTTTTCATTAGCATGTCGTAACGCAGGAGCGATTGACTACGAGGAGGGGCGATGCACGAAACGTGTAGAGGAGAGATGCAAGAAGAAACTTTCGAGAGATGACAAATGTATCAAGAGCTTTTTTTACTGTGGACGATAACTATTTTTACATGATTACCAAGCCAAACGGACTTTGTCACAAGTTTTTGGGAATACTGAGTTGCAGATCTTATGAGTTTCACAAGGAAGCACAATGGAAAGCAATACAATGCAAACGTAATAGGAAGAGATCCTATTAATGATACTGCAGTTTTACGGATATCAGAGAATCTTGTACGGAGTGAAGGGTAGCGAGATCGTACATCTAAAAAAATAATGGTGAGAATAGTGTCCGTTACTCTAGGTTACCGGTGTATGTCCGCATCATTGCTGCCTGTATTGAGGCAAAATGAGCTATTACTACAGAGATTGGCTTGGCTTATGTCTTGATTAACCTTTATGCTGTTGCTGTTATTGTGGTTGTGGTGTCTGTATGCTAAAGCTTGTTGTGGTATCGCGACTGCCACTGCAGTCAGTGCTACTGCTAATACTATTGCCGCAATTGATAAAGTCATGTTCTTGTGGTTCATTTCTCAGAGGCTATCTTCCAGTATAGTATATTTGAACTGCTTTACAACAACTGCTAACACTGTAGGAGAAATTGTAGATATATTCAATCTCTGAAATATTCATTAGAAAGATTATAGTCAGAGTGTTGTTTGATTTACGAATGTCTTTTATAGATTATAACTAACGTGTAGAGCTAGCAATCTTATTCTGCATTTGAGGACCGATTTTTTTAGGTAGCGCTTCAGGTCTTATTGTTCCATAAATATAATTATTGAAGCAGATTATCATCTGACCAATTCGGATAGAAAAAAATAATCATCTGTTTTTTTGGTAACCAAGGCTGTCTATCTTTTCTATAGCTTTTCTTTCTCCTTGCGCGATCAACTCTTTTACAGCTTTAGGTGAAAAGTTTGCATTCTTTAAAATTGCCGGTGATTCTGTTTCACTCCTAATTATGCGTGTAAGAAAGTATCTTTGCGCCATATTTTTGTACGAGTGTATTATATTCTGACCTTATCTTTGCAATTTCATGAGGTTTTAATCCTGATTATTGTTCAAACTTCTCAAAAACATCATACAGTCGTTCTATAAACTTTATTTGCCGTGTAATGAGCCTTGGCATTTTTATATTGCCCATATCTTTATCACAAAACAGAATGTCTCTTGCCCTTTCAATTTCCACCATATTCGAAGGAAGTCTGTCTATTTTTTACGGATAATTCTCTACAATAAAGATGCTTTTGTCGTCTCTTGGTGAGGAATAGATTACTTCTCTTATAGGCGTATTACTAAGAAGACTACCGTCCCACGCATATACATCATCTTCAACCTCGATCCAACGAAATCCGTATATTGGATAGCCAGCACTTGCCAGAATGTGCTTTGCTTTTATTTCCATTTTTGTATTATCGAATATGAGCGGTCTTGCGGTCATTACATCTACTGCAGTTATTATAAGGCGAAGAACTTCTGGTAGTTCTTCTTGTGTTGCAGCAAGGTTTAGTTTTTTATAGTCTATGTATCTATCAAGTGTCTTTACAAGAGGCCAATGATCATACAAGTATGTCCAACTTCTTGGATCAAAGAAATGTTCTTTTTCTTTGAACATATCTTCCAGCTTCAACCATCTTGGAATAAACATTTTTGGAATACCAAAAACTGCAGCGTTAGCAGAAGCACAAGATATTTCATTTGGGACATAGGTTTTTGTACTTTCATCATAATCTATGAGAAAATTATCTGGAATAATTGATGGATTGTTTTCTGCAAGTTCAAGCCAAAAATCCTCAAGGTCCTTTTCAGGGTGGTCGCTTTTACTTCCCACAATTATTGCGGCGTTTATAGCTCCGATGGATGGTCCAGCAGCAATGTCTGTTCCTACATTTCTTTTCACTAATCCTTTAAAGACACCACATGCAAATGCTACCAGAGAGCCACCACCTTGCATTATTAGTATATTCTCTATGTTTTGCTTCGTTGAGCTTATTTTCTTATCGTGTTTATTTATATATTATCATTATTTGCGACTTCAGGAAGATTATTAGTACTACCAGTCTTTTACACACGGCAAAAACGAGGACAGACTCTACACCCCTGGAGGAAATAATTTTAGATCTGATTTGAACAAGGGAATTCTAATATTCTCAAAAGAGAGCTAGATGATCTATAGTCACAGATTTATTTATCTATAGCGCAGGTCCTCTTTATGACAATTCTAGAATTATATCTCTACATTTAATCCTGTCACTGCACAAAACGATCAGTCGCAAACTCATTTCTTCGAGTATTATTCCGTTCGTTAGCTGCATGGCTTATTAATGATGAAGGATTTCCACGATTTCCATCCATCCGACGGTAGGTCACAAATTGTCCTGTATCTGTAAGAGGTTAGCCGATGGTTCAAGGCTAATATTAAGACCCAATCCATCGGTGCTAACAATTACAGGTTTATCGCACGGTTAACATCCACAATGATCATAATGATCATAATAGTTCAAGACTCAGTTAGTTGATATGATCCTGCTTTCTATTTTTGTAATGAATCAAAGCACGATTGACATTCCTTTCTACTTATTCTAGCTTGTCGATCATCGTTTTCCATTCTTCCTGTCAAACCAATCGCTGAACAATACTTCAACTCCTGTGGCATTCTAGCTGAGAAGGAAATAATTCAGAGGGCTGCCTTTTCCAATACGAGTTTCTGCATGTTTTATCATTGTAACTGCTACAACGCTATGGGGTAGGCAGCTTTAGTGACCCGGGCTCAGAGGTAGTTTTCGCAGGAGCAGTTGTTATGGTACTAGTAGACTGAGGCTGCTGACTTCCAGGCTGGATCTCGAATGCGTATGTTCTGGAAATAGTATCGATTATGGGGGAGTTACTAGTAGGAATTTCAACCCCATATTTGAAAATCATTGTTGCGTTGGTTGTTCCAACTGCGGTCGCTCTGTAAATTATTGCTGAAAGATTTGGGCTTATTATTTGGGAGTGTTCTCCGGGTTTTAGAGTAACCTGTTGAGCTTTACACGATGCAGCTGCTGCGTTAGTCTCGAGGACCGCATTTTTGTTAAATGTAACAGAGAGCGGCGAAGTGCAAGTTCCATTGGCAAATGTAATTGTCGCTGTGGAGTTGTTAAACACGCTGCCCCGTAGACTGAAAGTATTACCAACAGCTACCTTTGATGGAACGGTATGAACACTAAGAAGCTTCACACCTCTAATATGATAATGAGCCGTAGGAGTAGTACTGGCCGTCGTAGATGAGGCTTTATGGGTCGTTTTTACACTAGGACTGCTGCTTTTCTTAACAGCTAAGATTGGAGAAGCGAAGGTTGTAGCAGTTGTCAGCATCAAGGTTATGACAATAATGGAGAATAGCGCCCATTTTACATTTAGATTAATCATTACGATCAATATAATATGATGTATTTTATAACTATTAGGGTTGTTTCACTTCCCATGATCTAAAAGAGCGCTTCCCAGATGCTTTTACAAAGACTAGCGGCAATCAGATGCCATGGCT
>QHBN01000236.1 GCA_003176995.1 Candidatus Nitrosopolaris wilkensis | reverse complement strand
CGCTTATTCCCAATATTCGAGATCTGATCTCAAGGAGCTTATTGAGTTTGGGAAAAACCTTCTTGAATTACAAATCCACTTAAACGAATATTGGGTACAAATCAACAACACCTTTGTACAAGCGGTGGTCAAGTCATCGGAGAAAGCACCCAAACAGTACAACTCAAAACAGGATTTTGAAAATTATAGAAAGATTGCTATAGATGTTTTTGAAGATGCATTCACTGGCTTGTTTGATTCTAAGGAATATGCGATCTCGTGCGGTTTGGTGCTAAGCAACCAATATGATTTATTTACACATTTGCAGAGGCTTGCCGAAAACAATTTGAAAATACTCAACCTTCCTACCCGAAACGAGATGGATGATCTGTCGAAGGATATTCACGATTTGAAAAAGACTGTTCACGATCTGACCCTGAAAATGGAGGCCTTGAAGATAAATGAATCAGGAAACATACCTTCCTAATACGTCCGAAAGAACGTTAAAAAGGGGTAGTGAAATCAATGAAAAAATCGATACTAATGTAATTTTAAAAGAAATTGGAGACACAACCCGTAAGCTCGAAAAAACTCGAAATGTGCTTCATAATGCAGGCGCTATCGAAGTCGGGAGCACCCCCAATGAAATCGTACATGAAGCAAGACTGTACAGGCTTCTACATTATCGTCCGATGGTAAGCAAGACAGCAAAGACACCAATTTTGTTTGTATATGCGTTGATAAACAGGTCATATATCCTCGATTTGCAACCTGATAAGAGCTGGATCCGCAACTTGCTCGGCCAAGGATTTGATATCTATCTGATAGACTGGAAAACGCCGGCCCGGGTTGACAAGTACGTCTCTTTTGATGATTATGTGAATGAGTACATTGATGATTGTGTAGAATATGTTAGAACAAAAACTTCAGTAAACAAGCTAACCTTACACGGATATTGTATGGGTGCTACCATGTCTGCGATTTATAGCACACTACATGAAGATAAAATTAGAAATCTAGCCACAATAGCACCAGTAATTGATTCCAATCAAGATACTACTGTGCTAGGTAATTTTTCTAGACATCTAGATGTAGACAGAATGTTTAATTCCATTGGTAATTTACCTGTCGAGCAGCTTTATGCATTATTTTCGACCTTAAAGCCATTCAAGCAGGGAGTAAACAAGTATTTCAACTTAGTTGAAAACATCGATAATGAGGAGTTCGTTCAGAATTTTCTCCGAGTAGAAAAGTGGCTTTATGACACACCACCTATTGCAGGGGAAACATTTAGGCAATGGATTACCGACATTTATCAAAGAAACCTTCTAGTGGCTAACGAAATGAAGATAGGAAATGAAATTATAGATCTCTCAAAGATAAAAATTCCTCTTCTTAATATTGTTGCTGAAGAAGATCATCTCGTATCACCACAATGCAGTGCGTCGTTAAATGATGCAGTATCAAGTTTTGATAAGAGATTAATGCGATTTCATACTGGGCATGTAGGACTTATTGCGAGCAGTTACTCTCAGAATAATGTCCTTCCGAAGGTCGGTCAGTGGATTAAGGCACGATCACAATAGCCCTCTCAATGGCCTAAATTGAGAAATTTCCATGAAATAGTAACCGACAGGATGATCTACTACTAGTCGCACAGACTTTCAGATCTACCCAGGTTCGGTGTCCTTTCTTCTATGAATGGGTATTATGATTACTTGAACCAAGTCACCATCCCCAATATTCAATGCTTGCCGTTCAGCTTCAGGGATAGAGATCCTGCCCCCACTCTGCACAGTTGTCTTGAACATCGCATTATAATATGTCAAACCTTGAAGTGTGGAGAAAAAATTGTGAATTGCATCTTGCTGAACTGCCGAATAACTCTTTACAAAATCTCTTTGTGCTTCGGCGCCTTTTTCAACTGCCCTTTTAAATGATTCATCTCCACCAGCATTATCACTCATTTCAACAAAAGATTATACCTGCATTTATTTAACATTAATCCCTACTAACTCTCTTTGACAAGAAAGTTTAAAAGAGCCTTATTGAACTCAGCTGGCTTTTCCACATATGGGGTATGTCCACAATCTTTTAGTATTACAATCTCACCCTGAGGAACTTGTCTGTAATCTTCTAAGTACTGCATGGGTATCATGTTATCATTATCTCCCCAGATAAGTAACGTTGGCACTAATAGTTTCGGTAATCTATCAGACAGATTTGGCGAGTCTCGTATTCCCAATAATGTTGACATGAACGCATACTTGGCATTCGGGAGCCTCATTCGGTTCACAAAGTCTATCACGGTGTCTTCCGTAACAGCACTAGGATCGTAAGCCATGTCCATGAAGGCTCTGAGTGCATTCTCACGGGTCGGATAAAGTGCTGCCATAATATACTGGTCAAGAACATGGGTAGAAGATTGCATTCTTCCCGCCGGGGCAGCCAAAACCAATTTATCTATTCTCCGGCTAAACCTAATCGCGAATTCCATCGCAATCCATCCTCCAAATGATGACCCTACCACGCTCGCAGCCGGGATATTCAAATTATCTAAAAATTTTTGCAAGAACGAAAGAAAGAAATCCATCGTATATTCGACTGTCGGCTTGTCACTATAACCAAAACCAATAATATCTGGGACAACTACTCTAAAGTGTCTAGACAATCCCGGAACTACCGGCAACCATCTTTCAGCAGAGGCCCCTATTCCGTGCAACAAAAGTACAGCTTTGGATTTATCTGATACATGCTTCACATGGTCATAGTCAAGATATCTAATGCTAAAACCATCGATACAAGTGATCTTCATGGCACTATCGTGTTCTACCAACCAGATCTACGTCCGAACTTGACTAATCATACTTACTTATTCTTTTGGATAAATACCTCGTGCACGAATATCTTCTGTTAGGGAGTGAATCCATTTCTGAATTCAATGGAGCATTATATCGTTGCGAATATTATGTGGGGGTGGATGTCCTTATTTGTATTTTATTCCATGTTGATCTGCTGTTCTGTATTCCTTGATGACTTCTTGCATCATTCGCTCAATCTCTTATGACGCCCATCAATGTTGAAAACCATGAACTTCGTCGTCGTCTTTTGAATCATTGGTCAATTGGCGAAGGTGAGGATGACATTTGTTTATCTATTCCCGACTACAAATACAAATGGATTTCTATCAAAAAGGTTGTCGTGCGCTGCCGTCTTCGTTTCTAAGTTGTCTATCTAATTCTTTAAGCAATGACTTTTGAATGTCATTCAGCTGGGCTGGAACTTTTACATTGATCCTCACCAGCTCATCACCTTTGCTGTAACTGCCGTAGTGAGGTAACCCTTTACCTTTGAGCTTTAGAATGGCATTAGGCTGTGTTCCCGGAGGAATTTTTAATTTCTCATTCCCATCTAGCGTGGGAGCTCGAATCTCGGTTCCAAGTGCAAGGTCTGTAAAGTTCAGATTAAGGGTGTAAAGCAAATGACCATTTTCCAATCTTTCGAATAGTGGATGTGGTTTAACGTGAATCCTAATCAACAAGTCGCCCGGAGATCCCGTTTCAGACGGCTCGCCCTCGCCACGCATTTGCAAAGTCACTCCATCTTCAACGCCTGCTGGAATTTCTAGCTTTATTTTCTTGTTCTTCCTAACCTTACCAGAGCCATCACATATGTTGCAAGGCTTGTCGATGATTTCTCCTTGACCGCCGCAGGTTTGACACGGCTCCAAAGAGACGAATGTCGAAAATCTATTTTGACTGTAGATGCGCCTTGTTTGCCCTTGGCCATTACATACACTACATTTTCTAGGTTTGGATCCAGGTGATGCTCCACTTCCACCGCAAGTAGTACATCTTTCGAGCTTCGGTAACTCAATCTCGTCCTTCCTGCCCTTAAATACCTCTTCTAACGTAAGCTCGACATCATAAAGTAAGTCTCTTCCCTTTCTTCGTCCTCCGCCAAAGCTAAACCCAAAGCCGGACGGATCACCTGCCGCAGCCCCAAAACCGCCGCCACCGGCCCGACCTCCGAATATTTGATCAAAGATGTCTCTGAATCCGCCAAATCCCATATCTTTAAAGACCTCATCGAAATTGGCTTCCGAACCACGGAATACCTCTTCGGCCCCAACGTGACCATAGGTATCAAATCTTTTTCTCTTTTCCTCATCTGATAAAACAGCATAGGCTTCTGAAATTTCCTTGAACTTTTCTTCTGATCCCGGTGTCTTGTTTCTGTCTGGATGATATTTTAGTGCTAACTTTCTATATGCATTCTTGATGTCATCTTTGCTTGCATTCTTTTGGACACCGAGGGTCTCATAATAGTCCCGTTTGCTGCTCATGGTTGGAAGTCCCTAATACCTTTCATCAATCTCAGTAACGAAATGGGGATACTATGACTGAGGTGGAGGTGTCGTGCCTGTAGCACCGCCACTAGTACCAGCGGCCTGATCCGCACCGGAAGTTGATGCCTCTGCTGCAGACGCGTCCGCGGCTGGCCCTGTGGATCCTGGAGTGGCTCCCACTGTCCTGTAAACCTCTGTGCTGACCTCACCAATAATATTTTTCAATTCCTGGGTTTTGGTCTTGATATTATCGATATTGTTGCTCGAAATTGATTCTTTGAGTTCTTGAGCAGCCTTGTTAATTTTATCAGCCTGTTCTGGTTTAATTTTATCCTTCAAATCTTGTTTTATTAGTTTCTCTGCAGCGTAGACCAAATTATCAGCTTCGTTTTTAACTTCGGCCTCTACCCTCTTCTTTTTGTCAGCCTCAGCGAATTGCTCGGACTCTTTCTTCAGCTTTTCAATCTCTTCTTTCGATAGCTTGGTATTTGCAGTAATCGTGATCTTTGCTTCTTTGGCTGTAGCCATATCTTTAGCACTGACGTTTAGGATACCGTTCGCATCTATATCGAACGTAACTTCGATCTGCGGTACGCCTCTTGGAGCAGGTGGTATGCCTGAGAGGTTAAACATTCCGAGGGAAACACAATCTGCTGCCATAGATCTTTCTCCTTGAACAACATGGATTGTGACTGCGGTCTGGTAATCAGCGGCCGTAGTGAATACCTTGCTCTTCTTTGTAGGGATAGTGGTATTACGTTCAATTAAGGGCTCTTTCAAGCCTCCCAGAACTTCGACGCCCAACGTTAGTGGTGTAACATCTACCAGGAGTATGTCCGTCGCTACGTCACCTGCAATGATGGCGCCCTGGATAGCCGCTCCCAGTGCAACAGCTTCCATCGGATCTACACCTCGTTCTGGTTCTTTACCCATCACTGTTGCCACAAATTGTCTCACCATCGGCATTCTCGTAGGCCCACCGATAAGGATAATTTTATCGATATCAGCCGGAGCCAATTTTGCGTCTTGAAGTGCCTGCAACATTGGCGACTTGCACCGCTCCACTATTGGTCTCAATAGCTCCTCCAATTTTGATCTACTAAGGTTGAGGACAAGATTCTTTGGCCCTGTTACGGAGTCATAAGCGAGAAATGGCAAATTGATTTCAGTTGTAACTACATTTGACAATTCGATTTTAGCTTTTTCTGCTGCCTCTCTTATCCTCATCATCGCCGCCTTGTCGTTTCTTATATCCAGACCGGATTGTTTTCTGAATTCCTGCAAAACATAGTCTACAAGGGTATTATCCATATCCGTTCCACCAAGTTGCGTATCTCCCGAGGTGCTTTTGACTTGGAATACTCCCCCTCCCATCTCCATAAGTGTAACATCGAGTGTTCCACCACCGAAGTCAAAGACTAAGATCTTTAAGTCTTTCTGTAATTTGTCTAAGCCATATGCAAGAGAAGCCGCAGTCGGTTCGTTAATAATCCTTACAACTTGCAATCCTGCTATTTCACCGGCGTCCTTCGTTGCCTGTCTTTGGTTGTCGTTAAAGTATGCAGGAGCTGTTATCACTGCTTTATCAACAATATCCCCCAGAAAAGCTTCGGCATCTCTCTTTATCTTCTGCAATATGAATGAGGATATTTGCTGTGGAGTGTAGTCCTTGCCAAATACGTTGAATTTAAAATCGGTCCCCATCTTTCGTTTAGCTGCAATGACGGTGCCTTCAGGATTTGAAATCATTTGCCGTCTTGCAGGCTCCCCCACGATCAGCTGACCATCGCGAGTAAAGGCAACTACTGAAGGAAAAGCTTTTCCTCCTATGGAGGTCCCTTCAGCTGCCTGTATTATTGTAGGTTTACCACCTATCATTGCTGCAGCTGCAGAGTTACTAGTTCCAAGATCAATTCCTATAATTTTTCCCATTTCTAATTATCAGTCCCCTTTTCTGCTTTTTCTGTATCATTAACGGTATTTTTAACTATCTTTTTAGAAATTTCGACAAGGCTCGGTCTTAAAACTTTATTGTCTAGCATATACCCTTTACGAATTTCATCTGTGACTGTACTCTCTGATAAATCGTCACGATAGGAGAAACTGATGGCATCATGAACGTTTGGATCAAATGGAGTTTCGACTGTCTCAATTTCCATCACTCCCTCCGACTTGAGCAAATGATCAAAGTTTTTCAAAATTCCCTCTAACCCTTCAACAACAACTAGTTCGGCTTTACTTTGCTTAGCTATTTCTACAGCCCGTACATAATCATCGCGAATATTTAGGAATCTTAGCATAAGTTCTGCCTTATTTTCCTCTATTTTCGAAGCAACTTGTTTGTCCATATGTTTGCGATAGTTATCAAAATCTGCCACCATGTACTTTAGCTTGTTTAGATTGTTATCCGATGATTCCTTAGCTTTACGCAATTCCTCCTTGACAGATGATAATTCTCCCTTTGCTGCAACTAGCTCGTCCTTCATTGTGAGGATGTCATCCCGTTCTATTCGTGAATCATTTTGCTCTACCTGCTCGACCTCGTTAAACTCCTCTTCCAAAAACAATCAGCAATTAAAATTCGGAATAAGCTAGATAATTACATATCGCTTTGGTAACTGAAGATTTAATACTCAGTACAGGATCTAATTTTTATTGCTTATCTAATGAGTAAGGCATGGAATGTTTTACTGTCCCAATTGAAAAAGAAAGGGTGTGTTTGAGTTGCCTCAAGGCCTAGGATATACCTAAATTTGGAAACGATGCCACACTAATTCCTAATTCTCCTTGGATTTTTCTGATTTTGGTAGCATATTCTGTCATTTTGACGTTGTCGCCCTGAACCTTAGCAATTCTATAACCTTTCCATGCTTTTCTAAGTGCTCCCCAACTTTGACCAGTTGAGAAATTGCTTTCGCTCTGTTGTGTAGTTGCTTCCGGATGAAGCGACATTATTGCAGTCATATCTTTTGAGATAATAACATGTGCGGTACTTAGAACCCATAGTTAGCTTTATCCGCTCTCGTAGTAAAAACACTTGACACAATCGCATTCGTATAAGAATTTCATAAGTTATGTTCAAATTGGATATTATCTGCAGATTGTCGATTCTAAAGTTGTCAATTTATAGTATATGTTTTCTTTGAAAATGAGCTGTTGCATACACTTAAATTATTTCATAAAATGAGAATGGGCCTCCACATGGATCGCGTCAGTACTTATTAGCCACTTAAGCGAAAGCAGGCTATCTCTTTACCGAACACGGGATAAAGGCTCAGAAGAAAGGTGTCATTCTAATAGAATTATTTGCATATCGACCAAAGTATAAGGACATTGAGATTCGCGATCACTTATCGTTCGGTTTGATCTATGATAATCGTGGCTTATTTTTATTTACTGCTCTTGATGGAGAAGCTAGAAAAAAAGTAGACACCCAACGTAAAATAATTGGAAATGCATGAGAAGAGGGCCAGATCATCCTACTGAAGCCCCTGATAAATTATTTGGCAGTATCTGGGATTGACATTTTCTCGTTATATATCAGCTCATTTGTTTATTCCTTTTGTGAATACAAGGCATGAAAGAGAGCGAGCAGCCCAAAGAACTACGAGACATATTGTAAAAAGATTCCTCGTTAGTCGGGGATTTTAAAGTAAAACATATGGTGGCCCTAATTTGCAATGCGAAGAGGCTGAGCGGTATAAGAACGTAAGTATAACAGAGCTCTGTCAAGCGTAGTTTGCTTTAATAGAAGATCTTGCACCGCAAGCTTCACACATGAGAAACCCTAACTTTTTGTTCTTTTCAGTTCTTGTATCAGGACTTCCACAGACAGGACATATTACATAATCCTTTACGTACCTATCAATTAGTGCGCCAAAGGACGATGGTTCCTTTCGTCCAAGAAATATTACTCGCTCACCTGCGATATAGCCAGCAGAAGCAAGCTCCTTGTTAAGATACAGGAGTAACTTCGGTGGCTCTCTTCGCAAGGCTTTTGGGAACTCCATAAAGTTTCTGAATATTGTACGTTGACCTACCCAGATAATTTGGGGAGTTGGAACTTCCAATCTTGAAACTGCTTTTCGCGATTCGTTTCCCAGTTTGTCTTGTAGCCGCTTGAGCAAACTTTCATAATCTGACCTTGTTTGGACTGTCACAAATGGAGTTATATTTTCCGGATTTATGTGCGTTATGCGTACTGGAACAGCATCTGATTGTCGATTTCGCATCCAGTCTTATCTATGCAATTCTTGGCTCAAGATACTGGCCCACTGCAATATTTTCCCCTCGGCATCAATGCTTTGATTAGACTAAAATCTGACCGCTCTAATCTGCTTTCTGTTACCTGGATTGCTGTCGAGGAGCAGTCACAGCCAATCCAACTTCTGCCCAGTCGTTGTGCTACGACTAAGGTGGTTCCTGAGCCGCAGAAGAAGTCTGCAACAAGATCTCTTGCCCTCGAAAATTGTCCTATTATCCTTTCTAATAATTGTTCATGTTTTTCGGTGTCATACCCTGTTGAATAACTGTACGCTTCTATGTCGGTCCAGATATTGTCGAGAATTACATGGGTCTTCGGGGGGATCCAGTATTCTGGATACTTGACGCCTTGGCGTTTGCGAATAAATTCCATATTTTGACTAGCTCGTCTCCAGTATTCCTCGAGGGGGATATCAGCGAATTTGCCTACATAGACTTTGTAATTGTCTATTGCAAGTAGTGCTCTTGCCTTGGACCACTTCCATTGTCCTCTCTCTGGTACAAAACCAAACAGCTCGTATCGCATTGTAGGTCTATTTACGTTACTCCAAAATCCCATCCATTTGGAGTTCCTCTTATTTTTAACAAGTGGGTGTTGAAATTTCGTTCCTGCAGATTTCGAATACCACAGAATTGAATCGTTTGCAACATGCATTCTATCGATTGACTTGAACTGATAGAGAAGATTTTTCCTTCGTCCCCTTTTTATTATGATTTCGTTACGAAAATTTTCATACCCAAAAATTTCATCCATGATTACTTTAACATAATGCAATAGATGCCAATCAAGATGGACAAAGATTGATCCCCTGGCAGAAATTAATTTTTGAATGACTTCAAGTCTTGGGTATATCATATCGAGGTACTCATCGATTTTTCCTTTGAAAACATCTTCAAACGCAGGATTTTCGACATTTTTCAAACGATGATAATACTTTTCGCCCCTGGCAAAAGGAGGATCAATGTAAACAAGATCAATTTTTTGTTCAAATCCATTTTCGAGTAGATAATTCACCGATGTAAGATTGTCAGAGTGGAAGAGCAAGTTCCCGCTTGTAGAATTCTTCAAGATTCTAATAGGTTCTTTGATGGCATTAGTTTTTTTATATTCATTACCTGATGCCCAACATAGTTTAACTTTAGATTTTTTTTGCAATGGCGAAGGCATGATGAATTTATTGATTGGCGATATTAATCAATATCAATTTAACTTCTTGTAATCACACTAGAATGTCGTATTCTTCGGATGCTACCTTAAGTCACCTTGGAAAGACACGTTCCTCAGCTGTGGTGTGTTCCCCCTTGGTCGGTTGTAGCGACGTGATGGAGACTTCTCATGCAGCATGCCGCCTATTTTTATATTCGTGAATCGTTGCTAATATACAGAGATATGCAAAATAAACAGAAATTAAAATCGATTTCTGTACTTATACCGTTGCAAAAAGTATCAGCTAGTATTTCTCAACTTGATTTTTCACTAGATGGTATCACGACAATTGTCGCAGAGGGTAAATTCTGGAATAGGATGCTCTATGTTAATGGGGAAGAAACAATCAGTGTCTCTGAGGAGATTGGCGATGCTTATCCAAAAGACCCTATCATTACAATTTGTGGATCAACTCACACCGTTTCGAGAATCACAGAGGAATTACAACACTATGCCGGTTTACGAATGTAATGAACATCAATTTGTAGAGAATATTCGGAGACTAATCGAAACTTCGCAAAAATTTTTGGTCAACCGCAGAATAAGTTGGCATGATGATGCCAGATATGGTCCTGCAATTTTGCCTGACGAAGAATTTAATCGCTATATGATCATCTGCATCAGGAAATCAGTTAGGTCAACAGTGTTCACTAAGGTTCCATTCATTGATGACTTTCATAGGAGGACGTATGACAAAGGTGAAAACGTTCATGGATCAGGTAATCTAATGTTTCCTAGAATGTCAATTCCTTATTATAGGGTAGAATATTCTGTAAATGTATGGGGCACGACATATTTTTTCACATTCGATGCCTTGTTCGACCCGCATATTGTTATCGAAAAACGCCATGGGAAAAGGCTTAGCGGACTTGTCCACGTTCTAAAGTATAATCCTCCCCCCGATCGACTCTTGACCCTTAAATTACCAACGAAGGTGATGGGTTTTGATGTTAAGAATATGATCAGAGTTATAGATAACTCATCATACTTTTGATATTTTATATTGTGTCCATAGCTTATCATTGTGAGTATATCACCCGCGTGGTCTAAGCACATCTCCTGACTCGACAGAATATAGGAATGCTATACACGCTCATCAAGAAACATTTAGGCGATAACCCAGCAAAGCGTCTCAATTAGTTCGGATATATAAACAGGACAATACACCAAACAGGTCTGGAGGTCTGACATTACAGCCTAGTTCTTGAACTATTGATGCGACAACCAGCCAGTCGTTTCGAAAGAATCTTGAATAAGTAAAAGAGTGTGTCCTTCATAACCGACGGTTATTTACAAGGTTATATCGGGTTTTCATTTAGTACTAGGGCTAGGAGAGCAGCCCTTAACTCCTTTCCATAGGCAGCTTGTTTGAAATAAATTGCATTTTTTGTATTATCAATCGAATGTGAAATTTCTTGCATTCTAGGCATTGGATGCATTACAGATACGTCTGGCTTTGCTTTGCGAAGCGTATTGCTATCAACAGTATACGTGCCCTTTACTTTTTCATACTCCTGTGGATCTGGGAATCTCTCTTTCTGTATTCGTGTGACATAGATTACATCAAGTTTAGTCAAAATATTGTCGTCAAGCTCTTCATGTTCAAAAATTTTCAATTCTTTCTTCTCAACATCATATATTGACTCTTTTCGAATGCTCAACGTTGGAGGCGATATTAGGTGAATATTTACATTATAATTTGCGAGGCCGTATAACAGCGAATAAACTGTCCTTCCATATTTTAAATCACCAACTATTCCTATTCTGAGGCCATCAATCTTGTTTTTCTCTTTGAGTATGGTATATAGATCAAGCATAGCTTGAGTAGGGTGTTCTTCACTTCCGCTGCCTGCATTAATTAGCGGGTTCTTTGATAGCTCTGCGGCGAATCTGCTTGAGCCATCTAGCGGATGTCTGAGAACGATAACATCCGAATAAAGATCCATTATTCTGATAGTATCAGCAAGGCTTTCGCCTTTTTCGACCGACGAGGATTTCGAATCAAAAATTCCGATAGAGCTCCCTCCCAACGATGCCATAGCTGCTTCGAAACTCATCCTTGTTCTCGTGCTAGGCTCGTAGAAAATATAACCCAGAGTTCGCCCTTTGCCCAATTCGGCCTTTTCGTTTGGCCTTAGCGCGCTAACTCTATCTGTACAACCGAAAATAAACTCAAGGTCCTGCCTGCTGAAATCTTTGATTGAAACTATGTCTCGATTAAAAAAATGATCAATAGGCATATCCCTTGGCTTCATTCACCCCATAGATAAAAAAAAGTTCAGATAATTAAGATTACAGAACCCAAAAAGGCACGGTAAATGACTTGCGTTTTGTTCGCAGCGTTTATTTAAGTTCAAATTTTGAATTGACATATTATGTTTTGCTACTACCTTTTTATTTCTACTGGTGATGCTTATCGTCGGTATGTGGATCAAATTTGACACAATTTTAGGGGTCGACTTGGTATAAGTCTTTTACGCTAAAGTATTGATAATTGAGTTTTTCCCGTGTCCGAGTGAAACCAAATAATTCTATGGCTAGCAGCTTAATACCGATTTTTCGTTCAACACCCAACAATTCAATGTCTCTATTTCGGT
>QHBN01000235.1 GCA_003176995.1 Candidatus Nitrosopolaris wilkensis | reverse complement strand
CCTATCTCCTGATCAATTGCAGAATTATTTGACGGCGTTACAAGAAAATCATATGTTAGTTTACGAGGAAGAGAAGCAAACCTTTAAGACAACAGACAAAGGGATGTACTTCTTGCAAATCTATAACCAAGTTGGTGATTTAGTTGTACCCACCGGCATTTAGCCGTCTATGTATTACCTTTCTTTTAACTTGAGCACATATCCTAGTCGTTATCATTATTATCATCAACGAATTACCTCGTTCTAACGAAATTTTGATCAGGGTTTGGCTTCTAACAGCGTAGGCATCTCTTCCTGCTATGGCGCCTCGTAAGAAAAATAGATTTACATGCCTTTCCTAAGTAATCTGTATGGAATTCTTTCATTTCAGACAATCCTATATTAATTGGATACTGATTTAATAAAAGTATCCGGCATACCATTATCGATTATAATCAGAGCCCACTTCAATCAAAATCATACTATTATCCTCCTTGGCTAATGCTAGGTTAAAGCCCGCGCTATCACAGGTTCGTCAAACTTTCATTAATGATTTTCGTATTTTAAAATAGTACTTTTTTATAAAAGCATTGATTGGTGGCCAAGCAATGGAGAAAAATTATGGTATAGTAGTAAGGTAGTTAGTACCGTTCAGTGACCGTAACACCTTGAAAAAAACATGCGAAGTGCGGGATTTGAACCCGCGATCCCGAGCTTGGGAAGCTCGTACCTTAACCAGGCTGGGCTAACTTCGCTCGAATTACAGACGACGAATTTAGGATAATAAGATTGCTATTCTCAAGAGTAGACGTGATAGGACTTGTCAATTAGATGCTATTATGAGAGTGCCTCCCACCACCGACGATGAAGACTGACAGAGATCAGTATCGGATACTAGGATCAGCAAGAGCGTACCAAAAGTATGGAATTCATTTCTTGGAAAAAAAGATGACAATCCCGGTCAATTAATTTTTCCATTTCTATTTCGTCCTGACTTCGCGCACGGTCATCAGGTAATCAGATTGGACCTGCGTAAGCAGAAAGAAAAGGCATCTAGGTCCTCGCAAACGTCAGAACACCTGTCGATAAGTAGATTGCTATAATTAGAGCCTTCATCTTTTTTTCCTTGGTCGCAGACGCGACAGTATCAAAGTGTTAATCGAATGTTCAAATTCAATGAAAAGATAAATTATCATTCTTAGTAAACTGTGATTGTTTAATTCAATGTCTTCTTTCGGAGCAACTAAGACTTTATCAATAGATTTTGATTCAGTCCTTGCTGACACTATGATAGCGTGGACCAAGGAGTATAACAAGCTCAAAAATACAAATATAACCAAAAGCGAGATCACATACTGGAATATTGGGATGATTCTGCCTCTCTCGGCAGACGAAATCTCCACAATGTTTAACTATGTTTGGCAATATTGCTGGCAAGATATTCCGCCGAGTGAGCCAGGGTTAAGTGAGATCATAAAAAGAATCCATCGCAGAGGTTATAGAATTTCTGTTTTAACTAAAAGAGAGAGACCGACAGTAGCGTACGTTGCAAAATGGCTTGACTATCATGATATTTATTCTGACGATCTCATTTTCATATATGACAATACACCTAAAGCCGAATATCATTTCGATATCTTAATTGACGATGCTCCAATCAACTTAGTCGATATAACCCCTCCAAAAGTCGGAATATTATTCAACCAACCTTGGAACAAAGATTTTAGTTGGCCTCTCAGAGTAAATACATTAAGAGAAGTCGAGCAAATATTGCTCTAACTTGGGAAATATAATTTTTTTAGCTTGTTTTATCTTAATTAGCCCTGAAAGGTTAGATAGATAGATGAATGGATATAATATCATTTTAAAAACAATTTTAATTTTCTAATTACTCCGCAGATAAGAAAATCGCGGTTGATTGTCCATATACGAATACAGATTATTGCTAAACAGATTTCGCAGCAACCTATAGTAAAAAAAAGGTAGAAGCAACTAACGCGCCGATCAGTCTACCGCGCGTTACTTGCTTGCGGTCATGCTCTTTGTCTTTGTCATATTACCAGCTGCAGCTGTCATGTTCTTTGTCATGTTACCGCCGGGAGCTGTCATGTTCTTTGTCATGTTACCGCCGGGAGCTGTCATGTTCTTTGTCATGTTAGGCCTTTGTGCGTTTGCAACGTTGACAGTATAAAGTGCCACCGTCGCGACTGCGGCTATCAATATTGCTGCCGTTATCAGAAATGATGTTTGTTTGTGCATTGCAATGCCTATACCAAGAAAGTATATATAGGTTTTCTAATTCGGCGTTCTCTAGGCGTGTTGTAGTTGCTCTTCATAGGGTTATTTACATTCACGTCATCCTCCACGGCTTTCAGAAGCGTACGATTAGGCAATTGTCATCAAGCTCACGATTTTTAATACGACAAGCACGATCGAGCTCTTCATTTTCTGGTTCACAGAAAACTGCAGAGCTCTCCTAATTCGTATCCGAATGTTGTAAACGTCCAAGTTTTTTTAGAACCAAAAACAAATGAATTAACAAAAAGAGACATCAATACCGGTCGATGAAATCTTACACGATGATATTGCTTTGAAAGTAACGACATTGCGAAGCGTGAATGGTTACCCGAAATTTAGGGATCTTAAAATTATTTCAGACCGTGAGTTCGATATTGAGGTAATTGGAAAGATCCAAAACTGCTGCTACAACATACCAACTGACAGATCACCTAGATTAGTGGAGCAAATAGTGACGATAACCCGGATCAACTTAGTCTTTGTAGATGCAGCTACAATTAAGGTGCTTCTGCAAGATTTTTGTCTGAAAAAAAGGCAATGCTGGTGAAGTTGGTTTCCGCTGGAAAGTCTAGTGTAATATTCATTTCATAGCTTACCAGAAACAATAGAATTACTCAGCCCTGCTGAACCCCCTACTTTGAATGAATCAAGCATCCTTTGTATTATTGGCAGATAACTAGAGTATCTTGTTGCTTCGGCTTTATAAATAAGCAAATATGTATGATCGCCAATTGTCGTCCAAACTTCAAGTGTTTTAAGATGAAATGATTCTTCGTTATTGGTATAAACCGATTTGTACCCGGGATTCCCTGCAAGAGTAGTGTTCACCTGCGGGACGAGACTCTTGACGGTGCCTTGGTTTAGCACTTTTAACATTAAATATTCTCGCCACTGATCCGATGCATTTACTATAGGTGCCAGGAAATTAACGACAACTCTGTAGCCGGTTGTTGACATCGGCACTGCAGGATATTCTATTTTTTCCCAACCAGACGGATATTTAATCGATATACCGTCAGCTAGGTCTGTATAGGTTGTGAAATTCTGTGTCATAGAAGATGGTGTCAGGGAAGATGGAGCCTGCGCTCTAGCTATGGCCTTAGCCGCCAGAGCAAATGCCTTCTGATAAGGAATAGTTGATGACTTGGTAATAAGCGACGAGAAGGAATAAACTGATACGAATACAAACATTACGATTGTAAATATAAAACATAATGGTGACAAGATTCTGACAATGCTTGCTGGTTTTAGTGTGCTGTACAAGATAAGATGAAACCTTCGTGTCTTTTACGATTTTGTGATTATATATAATATATTGGTTAACTAAGTTGACTCCATTACTTCAAGTTGCTACTGCGGTAGTAAAGTTTGGTATTAGCATAATTATGCATACACAGTTGTTCTATCCAAACGCAGATGACGAGAATCACAAGATACCAGAGGTGTTAAACCATTAAACTAGAAGAGGTCAATTTTCCTAAGATAACGACGACGAGCCGCAGCGCTAAAGGATTGGAAGAGCTCTGATAGCGCATACACCGATCCTCTAGTGCAACAAATTATAGGCTGAACCATTAAATTAGCATAATGAGCGTCGACGATAGCGATGAATTAGTCTATCTATGGGCTGAAATTAAATTTGTTTAGAGATACATGACCAAGAATGCAAATAGTAATTTAGAATTCACGAACGCGAGTTCCACTGCGGGCTCGAAGGTTTAATGGACGGTAGAATAGAACGAATCAATTAGATGTTAAACGCAAAGTTTTCGGAGTGTAAGTACTATATGTATAGGTACACACAGGGAACCAATTTTTGCCGGTGCATTAGCAAATGAGTCGAAGATCGATTCTACTCACTCTCTTTTGAGAAAATAGTTATTACTCGTACAAGATCTATTCCTCGAACATGGACTTATTCATTCTGCGCCACGGCGAGGCTGGCAAAAGACTCTCTGCTGGTATCAGCGACTTTGGTAGACCACTCACGGTTACAGGTAAAAGAGAAGTGACAGATATAGCAAAATCGCTAAAGGAGTTAGGTGTCCAGTTTAACTTCATAATCACAAGTCCTCTAAAGAGATCACACCAAACTGCTTCCCTTGTGGCCTCGACCTTTAACAGGGAGAACAACTTGGAGAACTGGGATGAGTTAAAACCTGAAGGTAATAGAAAAGAGCTTTATCGTAAATTGTCCCAAAAATTCAAACAAGATTCCTCTATACTGATTGTAGGACATGAATCTTATCTTAGTACCCTGATAGGTGAGGTTATATCTGAGGGAAATCGTGCGGGTACTGCTGGTGGACGTGTAGTTCTGAAGAAAGCTGGCCTGGCAAAGGTTAGAATAACCTCCTCCTCCCATCAAATGATTCATGGCGAGCTCAGTTGGCTACTTACTCCAAAGCACATGAAAAAGATTTCTAAATAAAGACTACCATATCACGACATAGATGCCGTGCGCGATTTTTTAAAGCGTAATAGAACATGCACAATAAAAATACAATACAAATTGCAAGCTACATAGGAACAGCCACTCTTAACTGCCGCGGGTCTAGTAGAATATCTGGATTCAGTTCAACGCGAAAATTTTGATTCACATATTGGGTACGTGTTGATAAGCATGTGTAATAGAATAGACGCAGGCTGACTAACACAAATTTGAGATTCTGCTAATCCTATGGGGAGACTATCTGATCTTGTCTATAGAAAATAGAATATTGGAATAGACATCCGTGTTTTTGCTTCGATTATCCGGATAATGAATTATATAAATTGGTGCATTGAGTCCATGTTTGATTAATCCGGTTGTCAGCGTTGGTAAATCATCGGAAAAGCGAAAAGTACGGTGATCCTGCAGATACAACTCCATAAAGCCACGCCAATCTTTTTCGCCAATAATAATGGCATTTGGTTGGGTATTTTTATTAATCCATGAAATTGCAGACATCATCTTGTAAGTATCACTTAGCTGGAGAGAATTAAATTGCATACTAGGAGGAACAAAATGCTCTATATAGCTACGTGCCATTCCATACCACAACGTAAATGGTTCATGAGCGTTTGGCACTATCTCGTATAATATCCCCATTATAACGAATATTCCTAGAATAAAAGAAGTGAGTATCGTGGAAGCTGGATTAGGTAGAGTGGGAGTATTAGTAGCAGAAGTAGAAGATCTATGTACAGGTCTTCTCATCTTCAGCGTGAGAATTAACTGATAGAGACCAAATGCAGCAAAAATTGAAAGAAAAATACCCAACAAACTAATCCATCGATCTGCAACTAACAACTCATCAAAAGGAAAAGCAATCCATGAAAATGAAGCAGCAGCAGTTATCAATACAGGAATTTTAAGCAAAGTACCATTCTTCAATTGTTTAAATCCAATGATACCTGTCGGAACAAGTAGGCCATCTACAACTACAAATAAGTACATTAAATTTTTTGGATTATAAAACGTAGAATGAACTGATGAACCATTCCCTGTTTTCTGTATGTTTTCATGAATTATATTACTTGTAATATTCTGATTCATGAACAATTCAATCGTAAAGAAGCTAAACGCAACGATGGTACACAAAATCACAGCTCTAGTCTTAACGAGAGACGAATAAATTATAAGAGAGACGACGAATAGCGAGCCAACTATTCTAGCAGACGAGACAACCAATACACAGAGGATCAGAGCGAGAAGAATAAATTTCCAATTTAAATTTTTAGTCCTCTTTCTTTCGGATTCTCTGTAGATTAGTACAAACACAAAGAACATCATACTAAGCGCCAAAACATCTCGATGAAGATCCCATGTTGTTCGAAGTACCGCCATTTGAAAAATTACAAAGACTGTGACAAAAAAAGCATATCTAATATCAACTTTCAGCAATTTCCGAGCGATCAAAAATACTGAAACTGTAAAAACTCCAAAGATCACAGTAGCAAAAATTACGACAGTAGAATAGGGCATAAGACCAGTTGCAATCTGTATCACATGAAGAAAAGAAACGTAAAAAGGGAACTCTGATGAAATTTGAGTCCAGTGGATAGTAAAATTGGTTGTCACGGGAATATAGTAGTTGATAACATCATAACCAATTGGAGAAGGATATGCAAATAACTCTGGTACGAGACGGACCACACAACCAATAAAAAATACCAGTAATGTTAAAAACCATTCTTTATTGATAAAATTTATGTTGTAAACTAAATTGTAAATTCCTCTCATACCGTAATTATTTGTTGCAGCAACCGATATTTTCTTCTACCATGCTTATTGATTTTGTTAGGCAAAGAAAGGATTTAGGTAGTTGTGAAAAGCAACTTTTATTTATGCTAAGTAACATTTTGTATTGCCATCACCAATGGCCGTGCGCCTTATTAATATCGCCACAGCGATATGCGGTTGACAACAATGTTGTAGTAAGCAATACGAGGATGTCTGATTCTACAGTGATAGTCAATCCTACTTCTTCCCATACGCGTAATAGTACTGCATAATATTACTGTAGGTGAAACCAGCATTCGGAGTTAAAGTAGCAGTCAAGCAGACATATTATCCATGGATATTTATCATCGTAGCTCTACTAATGAGCACTTGTTTTTAGTTGTTCATGACGATCGTTTATCTCAACTGCCAACTCTTTTCATCTTGGAGCCACATTTTGGACACGCGGCCTCTTTATGTTTCGTTCCGCAACCCATACAGTAGTATTTCAGCGAATTATCACCGGTTGAAGAAGAGGACATCGAACCAAACATCCCGCCACCCATTCTTCCCATCATTCTCTTTCTCATGTAGAAGTTGAGCAGAATGAAAACACCTATTATAACAACCAACGAATAAGGAAATGGTACGATGAAAGATATGGCGAGGCTGATACCGAGGGATAGGCCTAACCACATTATTTGGTTAATAAGAAACTTTTTGTTGTTAATACTCAATTACTCGTCAGCTATTATTTGATCCTACGGTCTTATAAAATTGCTGCTGATTATTGCTACTAGCTTTTGTATTTCATAGGGCATTCGCATATGACCGCATATGACCTTTTCTTTCTACACACATAGTCATTGCTCTATTCGATTGCGTGTACAACTGTACGTAGACAAGCTCCGTACCATGCAGTTTTGAAGCCCTCTGAATACCAGGATAAGAGATTGTTATCCGATGCAGTGCATAATGTATAGGTCATAGAACTTTTGGAACGGCATATTTGTAACGATTAATCTATAACGACTGTTACACATCTACCCTACGCAGGCAGTCTGGATGCTTTTCTAGTTACATCCCGTTACCTTTTTATACGCCATTATGAAGTGTTGAGCGTACATATTGGCACGCCTTTCGGACCCCCGGTGAGTGCCACCCTTTGATCTTATATGATGATAATATTCGTGTAACACCACGAAAGGATTGTAGAAGATGTCAGAATTTAATGTGTAGATTTTTCTTTCTTTTTGAACATACACTGCGTATACAGTTCTTCTCTTTCCTTTGATTGTACCAACTACTATTTCAGGAGTGTCAACATGATAAAAATCGCTTAATTTTTCTAGTGCTTCCTCGGTTTTCTTGTTAAGAATCAGATGAACTATTTTTGCCTGCATTAAATCGTCTGGCCCAGACATAAGCGAGTGGTTTGAAATGATTACGAATAAGCTATTTATTCGTACTCAAGTAGAATTAGAAAGAGGGATTTATTCCTACTTCTCCATGAGTCATTCATATCTCTTCATCTTTGTAGACTTCAATAGCGATGGTTGTATAGAATTATTAATGATTGACTAAAGCTTTAGATGAAGTATGGGTGCACTATAACATCGTGATGACCAGGCTCGCCCAATTTAAAACACGCAGAAGATACAGCATACGAGCTCAGCAATTCACATAACCTATCTGAGGATGATGTGGAACATATCACATACGTAACCGCATTACTAATCTAATATTCCATGCTGCTATGAAATTTTTGTTACCCGTGCTCGTTATTCCTTTTTCTTACCTCTTTCCTGTAGGAATCAGAGAGTTTGTCATGTTCTACTTCCACATAAACTTTGGCTGGATTAATATATGGGATAGTCTGTTTTACCTTCTGTTCTATATTGTCTATTACAGATTCGATTTTGTCCGTATCCAAACCATGGACAAGATTTACTTCAATAGTAACTAACACATCTTCAGGAGCGAAGTGCATGGTACGCATGGTTATTATTCTGTTGACATCTGGTATCTCATTGACGAGTTTCACGATCTTATTGTAATCCTTCCTTGATATCGACTCACCTATTAGTAGTGCCTTGTTCTCTTTAGCTAGAAAGTAAGCAAAAGCCATCAAAATACCTCCTATAGCAACTGAACTTAAAGAGTCATAGATTGTATCTCCAGTTGCCTCAGAAAAAAATATACCTATGCCTGCAACAACGATCCCAAGCAATGCTGCCGAATCTTCAACCATAACTGTAATAACAGAAGGATCTTTGCTTTCCTGGAATTCCTGCACTAGCGTATTAAGACTTATCTTATCTCCGCGTGCTTCAATAGACTCTTTAGCTAAGAGCAATGCAACTCTTAATGCATTCGCTTCAAAAGCAGCAGATATCGCCAAAATGACATAGCTCACGTCAGCGTTCTGGATATGATGAATCCTACCCAATAATGAACCAAAACCTTGTTGTAATGACAAAATGCCAGATATTCCAAATAGCATGGTTGCTACAACGAATGACCAAAAGAATTGCTCTTTTCCGTATCCGAAAGGATGTTGTTCAGTAGCAGCCTTAGTGCTGGTTTTGATTCCGAATAGAAGCAGTACTTGGTTAAATGTATCCGAAATAGAGTGCAGCGTTTCTGCGAACATTGCTGTGCTGCCGGTGAGAATAGCCGCGATGAGTTTGGCTATAGCTATACCAAGATTACCAAAAAGAGCTGCATAAACGGCTTTTTTTGAGCTTCTAACCACTGTAACATTTTGTATTTAGTCTTAAATCAATATACCTTTTTCTACTGTTAGAGTAAGCGGGATTTGGTAAAAAAATAATAATAACAATAAGATACCAATTTAAAAACAATCATCGTATCCTCGTAATGCCTTTTTTAGGTGGAAGCGTTTTATCGCAGCCTTATAAGCATTTTTAATTCAATGCACCTCTATATTCCTACATTCAGGAGCAATGTATTTATGATATTATTAGAACCATCATGATAAAAGCCGCGTCTAAGACGTCTAGTAAACAGGCAGGTGATTGAGCTAAGGCAGATTATGTCGAAGTCGATACGCATTGCGCCAATTCACTTTCCTTCTGCTACATTTTTATTCTGAGGCAATCAAGTTGATTTGTTACGTTCTAACTTTTCTCTTACTTTTCTGGTTAATATGACCCAACCCCTTAAAAAATACCGTTACAAGTAAATAAAAAGTGAGCTAACTAACGCAACTACAAATAGATGAATGCATAGAATGGATATTACATGCTGTCGAATTTAAAAAAAATTTTAATTATAAATATGCATCAGGAGAAGGCTGGGAATTTCTAATATTCGGGGCTGACGATTATTATCTCGATACTAGTGCTTTGACAAAAATTGAGAAGACGACAGGGATGCTCCTGGTACAAATTAAATCTTCTGAAGGTAGTGCCGACTTGTGGTTTGGTCGGAGGATCGAAGCAGTACAAGGAAATGTTAAGAATAGAATTGTATAAATTTAAAGTACGACTGCCAAGTATTGTAAGTCAGTTGTAAGTCTTCCTCTCTTTCCCTTTAGCTCCGCTTCTTAGACAGTGAGCATGCATCATTACCTTGGTCTGATTCTTTAATGTCCTCTGGATGATATCCCTTTCGACAGAGCTGTCCAAATTCATGTTGAATGAACGAGCTCGATGGATCGGCTGATGGGTGCATGATGTGATAAAGAACATGGTAGTTACGTGGCTGATTATTTATCCAGCGTAACCGCTCTGCTGGAACGTCCTTAATAAGACATGATTACAATTCAAAAACAATTCCTTCTTTATAGTCCAAAACTTTTGCATTTAATTTGGCTTTATACGTACTGTTATATATGAGGTCATGCATAAAATCATCTGCAACTATAGTTATGTCTCCGAAAGTATTGCATGCCAAGAAGGCGTCAAGAGATTCAATGAACGTTGGATAATCTTTGGCTTGGTGACATGTTGCTGCAGTCGCCGAACTCAGATGGTGAGCTGCAGGGAAGATATCACATATTTCTACTGGAATAACCCCAAGGAATTGATTATATGCACAGATTTGTGCATCGGGGAATTTTTTTACAAGCTGAGCAAAATCCCTTGTAGTATAAAATGGCTGTACCTGCATTATTGGATATAAAACTAAGTTCTTTTTGACTACTGATCTAAACGTAGAGACGATTCTTCTGAACCTCCTAGCTTCTGGTCTGTATTGATCTATCGGTTCATAAAGAAAGACCGCCTTGCCTTTAAACAGCGGTGTTCCATCTTCCAAGAATTCAAAATTTTTAAAAAGATCCATTGCTTTCATAAGCTTGGGATGAGCGCGTGCCTTAAGCATCACATATTCCCACAATCTGCCATCGACTATCGCTTGTTTGACTGTGTCAACTTCTGCTTTCAAGACGTATAGATTATGCTTTGCAATTTCTTCTGTGCGATCAACTCTACTCATTTGTCGAAGCTCCTTGATGGTGTGAGTACAGCAAACCGGACATTGACAAGTAAGATATGAAAGGTCTTGGAGCTTGAGTGTGCCATTTGCATGCATATAGCGATCATCTTTGGCATATAACATGTATGAAGCCGAATCAAACATATCGCATCCCAGCGAGACAGCCAGAGGAATAGTGAGCGGATGACCAGCTCCGAACAGGTGAATGGGCTTTGTAGGCACTGTACGTTTGACAGCCGCGATCATTTGCGCCAATATTGAGAACTCATATGCCTCCATTACCTCTACAGGGCTACCTATAGCTAATACAGGGAATCCCATTTTATCCAGAGCGTTTGCACAATATATCACCAGGTCTAGATGCTCGCCGCCTTGCACCGGTCCGACCCAGATCGTACAATTGTGATTATCATAGCCTTGTTCGCTATCTTTTCTTCCAACGTTTCTGCCTTCAAGAGTATCCTTTGCATTCGCGAGTGTCTCTTCTACGTGGTCTTTCGCTTTTTGATATTTTAATCCATAGCCAGTTGGTTTATCCAGAGGAACAGAGATATCAGAACCGATATCTCTTTCAAATTTGGATATAACTCCGGGTTCGGCTTTGATGGCTCCGTACTCTAAAATTTGATACCCCCCAGAGTCAGTCATTATAACACCATCATAATTTAGAATATCATGAATCCCTCTAGTTCGCGCATCGTCACCATAATATTTTAGTGTCGTATATGCATTGGTGATCAGTCCGTTAAAACCTAAATTTTTTAGAAATTGGGGACTAATTGTCTGTCTTACAGGATGGACAACAGGAATAAAAGCCGGAGTTTCAAGGATACCATGAGGAGTCTCCAGCTTTCCAATGCGCCCAGCCAGGTCACTATACCTGACTTCAAAGGACAAAATTTACTTCTTTATCTCCCTAATAAATTCTTCATAAATAGCCTTAACTCTGTCTGCTGCAAGCCCAGACCCTTCCTCGATGCCTGCTTGTGTTACTTTAATTTTGTCCATCACAATTATAGCTCCTACGTCTTCCCTTATCTTTACCAAACCAGGAAAAACTCTGGCAATTCTATCCGAAAGAGCCTTGAAGTCAAATGGCTTTTCCATTAGTTTTATCTCTTTTACAAAAGAACCGTTAATAATCATCTTAATGATTCCAAGACTCTCCACATTCTCCAAAACCACATCGAGTTTCTCGTCGATGCCAGTTAAGGTTCCATTGTAAGCTTTTTGATCGGAAGTTTCCACCGACACCTTTTTACCCAGAAATTGAACCGTCTCTTCCCCAAATTTTCGAGTAAGTACTGCACTCATAATATTTCATGGTGGAGCGCTGGGGTAATATATACATGAATTTTCGTTGTTGTTGATTAATCAAAATTTCCACAGGCAAGTAAGATAGGTTCAAGAGTCAACTTGACCGATCTATCTCAGTCTAAATTACCTAGTACTCGAGGAACTTTTGAGCATCTCCTTTTTCATATACTAGAGAAAGCCAATCAATGACCCCTATTTGTTTTCTAGACTTCTGTAATTTTGAAACGATATCGTTGGCAATATCTTGTGGAGTTTTTCCCGTCGTATCCAATTCGGCAACCATTTCTTTTCCAAATGTTTCCACAGAGTCGTAAAGAGTGATGCCAAGGATCTCGGCGGCAATATTCTCTTTCAACTTCATAGGCGTATAATTTCTCTGCCGAAAAATCTTTGCTAACTGGTAGGGTGAGCGCCTCAAAACTGCAACAAGGTCAATTCCAGTTGTCCTTAACACATACGGTGCGAGATGTCCTACTATTACGACATCTTTTGTTTTTTTTATTTCTTCTAGTATAAGCTTCTCTGTTTTTTTAACGTCTATTTCTCCGATGCCAGTCACCGCGCTACGAGGCAAGATTACCGCGTTGTTACTCAATATGACCCTGTTAATGTCGATTACTTTTGCCTTCCCTAACAATTTGGATACGAATTTTGCACACGTGTGCTTTCCAACTCCAGGATTTCCTGTAATGACCACTCTAGTCATAATTCATTTGTCCTTCGCATACTCGGGTTTCGTTCAACTGTACTGGTTCCAAATTAAGAGATCGGATGGGTTCTATAATATTTTTCTTAAATGCTCAATTATTTTAGAATAAAGATTGATGTCTATGAGATTATTTTCAGGTACCTCACCAATTTCTTGTGGGCTAGCAAGTCTTAAACACGTTTGTCCAGATTATGAACAAGGAACACGCACACTACGCTCAGAGCCCAGTTATGGACCTAAATGTTTGTGGAACATAGACTTTTGGTATGTTATTGGTATCAGTTACTGCCATCAGATGTATTAAATATAGTCGCTCAACCCCCATAAGTTTGGGCAAATGATACAACGATCAACCAGATATCAAGCTAATTATTAATGGGGTATTCAGTTATTATGCATGTGCCGGACCGCAGTATTTTATGGAGACGCATTAGCAAGATATGGGTTTGGGAATCCGCATCCGTGGCGCTATGATAGAATCTTTGCCTTCTGGTCAAAATTTCAAAATGAGAATTTGGACAAATCTAGTCAAATCGTAATAAAGGATCCTGTTTCGGCTGATGAAGAATCAATCCTTACGTTCCATGAAAGGGATTACGTTGATCTTGTCAAGAAAAGCTCAAAGACTGGGAGTGGTTTTCTTGACATGGGAGACACCCCAGTATTTCAAGGTGTTTTCGAAGCGTCTTCTTTTGTCGTTGGTACGACCCTAGAATGTTTAAATTTGTTAATGAAAAAACCGCATGATGTACAACATGTCTTTAATCCGATCGGGGGACTGCATCACGCACGAAGGGATTCTGCAGCTGGATTTTGTGTCTTTAATGATATAGGTGTAGCAATCCTAATAGCAA
Organism: Candidatus Nitrosopolaris wilkensis; assembly: GCA_003176995.1. Lineage (GTDB taxonomy): Archaea > Thermoproteota > Nitrososphaeria > Nitrososphaerales > Nitrososphaeraceae > Nitrosopolaris > Nitrosopolaris wilkesensis. The sequence goes on along the minus strand of QHBN01000235.1, from coordinate 6,792 downwards.
GAAAACGATATGGTCTAAAGCGAATAGCCTACGTAGATATTGATGCTCATCACGGCGATGGGATTTATTATGAATTCGAAAACGACCCGCTACTCTTCATGGCAGATATACATGAAGATGGTCGCTTCCTATACCCTGGAACCGGCTCAGAACTAGAAACCGGTATCGGTGAGGCCGAAGGCACTAAACTGAATATACCGCTCGCGCCAAACTCAATTGATAAAGATTTTATTCTAGCCTTTAACAAAGTTGAGAATTTTATAAATAATATAGCCAAACCTGAATTGATTATATTACAATGTGGTGCAGATTCACTTAATGGCGACCCTCTAGCCCATTTAAAATATACCCCCAACGCACACAGATATGCAACAGACATAATCCATAGACTCGCTCATAAACACTGCATGGGTAGGCTGATCGCTCTCGGTGGAGGAGGATATAATCGAGCAAATATCGCCAGTGCGTGGACAGAAGTAGTTAAATCTTTGCTGGCACAGCCTCAACTCGTGTAATTATAAAAAAACTAAAAAAAGAAGAGTAATATTTTGTCTTTTGTAGTCGTTTTGTAGTTTTTCTTCTATTTGCTGCAGTCGTTTAACCCTCTTCCCAGCCTTTATCGAATACACCATTTTTGTGCAGTGGCACTGGCTGTCCTGCGGTATATTCCATTGGTCTCATCCAGAAGATTGCGTGTGTTGGACATACTCCTATACATGCTCCATCTGAAATGCACCTTTCTGGGTAGAAAATGAACGCCTTACCTCTCTTCCATCCTTCTACAGGCTTTACTCTTAGAACATCAGGGCCGAGAGCAGTGCAAATTTCTACACATAGAGCACAACCAATACATCTTTGTTCATCAACGTCTGGAATTATAGCAATTGGCATCTTAGTTCAGAGTTGCATACATTCGAAAGTATTTAAACACTATGCCAACTTCAAAACAGTGTTATACTTCATAAAGTAAATGACAATGAAAATCACTAGAATGACGATGGTGCTTAAAAAGAAGAGGAAAGAGCGATGAAACGGTTGTTTTACTTTTTGGGTGCCATTCTAAGTACGTCTACTTGACCGCTGTGAAGCCAATCCTTTAGCTCAGCATGAGATGGCTTAGCGTCATGTTTTCCGGCCAGATGGAGATGCAACAGAACATAGTTAACTTGATTTAGCAACGGCTTGTTTTGTTCATCACCCTTGCGGGATTTCTTTCTCAGATCTTCAGGAACAGTCTTCCACCATTCTTCATATGTTCTAACCATAAAACCAAAATTATAAGCGGCGTTAATAAGCGTTTTGGGTTAGTTCCAAGATAAGAGCTAAAATACTGAAAATATAATATGGCCGAATCACCAAATATTCAAAAAAAGGGACTGAAATGCCATTTAGAACAGATGATCTGCAAACGGCGTATCTTGCATATAAGCAATTCAATGACCATAACCCGCCAGCACATCACGAACGCTACATATTCCCCTTTTTCGCTGGCTCATATTTTACTTATCGGAAAGTTGACGTCATGCGCGTTATAGCAATTGCGAATTCGATATCGCCCGATCCAAATTATATTGATATCGGCTGCGGATACGGCGACTTTCTAAGCAAAATTCGCAAATTTATCCCAGATGCGATAGGCCTTGAAGAGGATCCAAGTATTTTTTATATATTTCAGAAACATAAACCTGATTACATCTTTTCGGAGGCTACTGCTGCTGAATGGTTTGGTAAAAGATCGTTTGATGTATCATTTGTGGGATGGATGGAACCCGGGGTAGATTTTCGTAAAACCGTCTCGCAATTCACTAAATGTATTATTACGACCTTTGATGCTGGGGGGCAGTGTGGAATAAACGGAGGATGTGAATACGATGAATTCGGATTTCAAAAAATAGCTTGGTGGCGAACGCCTTCTTGGATAGATGTCAATTGTGAATTGATGAATAGATTCTACACTTCTTCATTAAGAGCGAAAAAGAGCAAGAAAAAAGAGCTTACGAAATTGCGTACAGCCCATAACCTCTGGTATGTATACACACGGCCTGAAATATCGCATAAGGTTCGTGTAGCTTTAAAGTGTTGGCTAAAAAAAGAGGAACATGAAGGCCTATATGCCAAACATAGATTTGATTTTGAATCGGTACTTGATGAGTGTGGCTTCCATTATATGGAGACGCTTGCCGCACTTTTATCAAAAGGCAACCAATTATGGGAAGTAAGATTTGATTAACATATTCTGATATTATGGTTCTGTCAGTACTTAAGATTGTATACCAATGCTTGCGTAAAAATAAACATTATTCTAAACATATTTCTCGTATGATTTACCCCAAAGCTATCTATAATTACTTTTTCAGTAACTCATATACTATAAATTTCTACCCGTAAGTCTATAACAGAGCTATCTAGCTATACGCTAGGTAGAATTTACAACACAAGGAAGAGGAAGGACTGAGATGGCATTATAAAACAGAGAGGAAATTTTTATGGCAAATACAAAGATCTCATCCTATTTAACAAGAATATAATTATAGCTGGAATATGCTCTTTCTTTTCTGCTGCATTTGTTTCTCAGCAATACTTTGAGCATTATAACAAAAGTGATATTGCAAATTCTATAGTAGCTCTCTCAACGGAGTATAGTATTTACATTCCATTATTTGTCATTCTCTTTTATATTGATAATAAATATAGATACGTAGATCCTTTCACAGGAAAGAAAAATTCCAGAAGAATAAAAAAAGATATAAAAAAACTGTTTACCGCATTTTCGATTTCCGAAGTAGTATATTCTTTGACAAAAATTTCATTTCATTATCAGTTTCTTCATCTAGGAGCACAACCATATCAGGCATCTATGCTTAGCTCATTAACAGCATCTGCAATATCTTTTGTACTAATTAATCTCGTAATCATCAAAGTTGTGAAACTTTTCACAAGGTAGAGTAATTAGAATAGGATATATCATATTACTATATTTACAAGAGCCTCTGGCCTATTTATTATCATGATTATTTGCTATCACAATAACCCCACCTTCCACATAGGTGCCCGATCCACCAGATGCATAAGTCCTTCAACCCAATACAAAGTAAGGAAAAAATAACATGACTAAGTTCTAATTCTCTGCGGATGCCATTTAAAACAAGAGATCTGCAAATGGCTGCGGAATCATTACGGCAGTTTAGAAGATATTCTGTCTCTCCCCATCATGAACGTTTTAGTTTCCCCTTGTTGCGAGGGACATATTTTACTTATAGAAAAATAGATGTATTACGTGTAGTCGCAATCGCGAAAGCTGTCTCGAATAGTCCTGGATATTGTGACATCGGTTGCGGGTACGGAGATTTTCTAATAAAGATACGAGAATTTATCTCTAGTGCAACAGGTATTGAAAACAGTGCTGGCATATTTTATGGCTGTAATTTACCGAAACCTGACTACATCACAACAGCTGATGCACGCTGGGGAATTGAAAAAAAATCCGATATTATTTTCGTGGGGTGGATGGAGCCCGGGATAGATTTTCGGGATGCCATTGCTGCTAAAACCGACGTAATTGTAACGACGTTGGATCAGGGTATTAGCTTAGCAGCAGAGTTTGATGGACACGGGTTTGAACGGGTTGCCTCATGGAGAACACCGTCATGGGAGGATGTTAACACCGAGATTATGAATCGCTATTATACACAGATGTCAAACGAAATCTATCACAGCTTGTCGAGGTTACGGGGCGCACATAACCTATGGTATGTTTACAGTAAAAAGCGGAGATACTCGGAAGCGATAAAGTCTGCTCTTGTAAGATGCTTAGAACAAGAAAAGCGAACGTTTGTAGGACGATATGATTTTGAAGACGTGTTGGATGATTGCGGCTTCAAATATTTTGAAGAGCTAGAAATTTCCGCTGCCTCGAAACAAGAGAAAGCACGTCTATGGGAAATCCAATTTACTAGCAATTTCTGAGAATGGTAAGAAAGAACTATGGATTGAGAATGCGTGATTCTCTTGGAAATTCAAAGTTAGGTTTCATTATATCTCACTGTGCTGAGCCAGCCAGACTAATACGTTATCACACGCAGTTTGAGTCAAGGTCCTTCCAGGAATGGTTCTTTTTGGGCGCGGGCACAGGCTTTGCCAGAGCGGGCAAGCATAATTTTCGGATTCATATGACTTCTGCAAAAATATAGCATACGGGCGGATATCTGATATAGTGTCCGATTATGATGGAATTCTGTGTCCGACAACGTCCTTGAGAAATCTGCATCATGCCTGAGTGATCAGAAGAAATATTTTGGGATAGATGTAAATCAATACCTAATTGCATGCTATCTAGTAAGGATTTTGGCTTTCATTATGATAACACAAAATTGCCCTTCTTGTATTTTGCGGCATTGAAACTATTATTCTAAAAAAAATGCAATAGCAGTCGAAACGGAAATTATTGCAAAATGGCACTAAATACACATACCATATAGTACGTTAATCTGGTTCTGTATGTACAATGACTCTAGAAGCACCAGTTTGCCTGATAACTAGGTTTTGAACGCTCGTTGCTAATCCATGCGCGTCTTCGATTGTCTTGATCGTCTTTTCTGGTGTAGATTTGATCTTTATTGACAGGGTGATGTGTTGTTCATCACTAACGTATACTACCCCGATATCTTTGCAATCAACTACGCCAGGTATAGATAGAGCCGCATTTCTTATTCTTTCTAAGGACGCTATGGCGGGTTTCTTTTCGGTCCCCATTGATACCGATTCACTGGTTTCTGTCTCCATGTGTGTAGTGATGTCTCTTAACTCCGGAACTACCTCCTTCAATCTTATTTCAAAGGAATCTATAATGCCGTGAGCGGTCTTAAGGTCAAGATCTCGATCCATTTGTACATCAAGATACACGTGAAGTATCGATCCTCGTTTTATCCCGTGGAGGTCCGATAAATTATTATTCAGATCGGTATTAGTTACTTCTTCTTTAGTCGATTCTAGTGATCTAGACGTTGGTGTTATCTTTGATAGATATATTGAATGAACGTTCCTTATGCCTTCTGTTTCTGCGGCAACTAGTCTGATCCTATCAGTAATTGTTTCGCTTGCGGATTCTGTTGCATCTACATGTACTAGGACATCAGAGGCGGGAAGGACTCCTCTTACTTTTTCTTCAACCGATGTAGCTACTTTATGCGCTTTATCATGTGTACTTGTTCGTGGAACCTCGATATGCATATCAACAAAAGTTTCCGATCCCATCTTCCTAATGCGGATATCATGTGCCTTATCAACGCCGTCTAATCCAGATACCGCTTCTAGTACCCGTTGATATGCACCTTTAGGTGCCTTATCCAACAATACATCTAATGTCCTTCTTCCCAGACCAAGAGATGTGTAAATTATCATTCCTGCTACTATAACTGCCGCATAGGCATCAGCCTTTGGAATATGAAATAAGAATACGAAAAGCAGCCCCACAATAACTATGGACGATGTTATCATGTCCGTTTTGAAATGGAGTGCATCTGCTTCCAGCGCTTGACTGCCATACTTTCTTGCAGTTCTATATAGTACTCTAGATCTTCCAAAATCAATCCCAATAGATACAAACATGATTATAAATGAGAATAGTGTAATCTCGGGTTGGATGCTTTTGAAGAATATTCTTTCAACACCTTCATAGAATATCCAGCCAGCAACTGCAAATAGTAGTATTATTTCAGACAGACTTGATACGCTTTCAACTTTGGCATATCCGTATGTATATTTCAAATCTGGTGGTCTCATTACTATGCGTATAGCGTACAATGTCATTAACGCAGCCATTACATCAAGTCCAGAATGGAAAGCTTCGGATAATATCCCAAGACTGTTGGTAGAAAATCCTATTATAATTTTGAAAATGGCAAGACCTGCTGAAGCTACAATCGAAGCTATAGCTACTTTGAGTTTCTCCTTATGTGCATCCTGACGCTTCTTTGCAACAACAGATGAATGGGAGGAGGATTCCCTATGCTCGTCCTCATGATCATGGTTGTGGTGATCATCGTTTTGTTCTACCACGATTATCTTTTAGGTTATTTAAATTATCTTATATAGGTTAGTAGTACTAGCCAATGTTGCTAAAACAATCCAAATACTACATCCACTACTTTGATCACGGTCACATCTCATGTGTCGAGTCCCTGAAAACAGAATGGAGTCATCCCCGGCCTCATTGAAACTGTGAGGCCGGCTGAAATACTCTTTTTTCTAAATTCACATTATATTTGATTCTTGAGTAGCCGAAAAAGTCTTTAGTGTAACAATGAGGAAGGGGGTTATTTTCGTACTTTGTTTTTCATATGCCTATTATTATTACTATTATTATTGAGTTTGACTTATTATTGTACTTATTTGCCCTACCAAGTCTTCATGTCGAATGGGTTTTCGAATGATTAAATCCTTATCTAATGATGCGAACTCTTTTTCTTTCCTAAACTTCTCACAATACATTTCACTAGATGTTAAAAACACACCATAATCTTATTGTCTATCTTTTTCATTTCCTGGGAAATGCAAGACATCCATTTTTGGCATTTTGATATCCAATAAAAGTAAGTCGTATAAACCTGCTTTAAAGTTCTCTAATGCTAAAATATGATGCATGAGAATCCGCTTTGAGTCCATTCTCCATTAAAACTTCATTAGCAGTGTACGAACATCTGGTCCAGCGTCTACTTCCAAAATTTTTTTCTTGCCATTTTCCTTTTTTGTTTCTGCTGTCATTGAATAGGTGTTGTACTTACACACTTAGGT
>QHBN01000234.1 GCA_003176995.1 Candidatus Nitrosopolaris wilkensis | reverse complement strand
ATATCTATTGTGCTACAAGCTAAAGAGAAGGTAAACCTGGAGAAAAGGTAACTGTCCCTTACTATAGATAAATGACTGAGGCAAACTTCATTTCATTTACCTTGACAAGAATAAAGTGTTATTACGAAAATAGATAGATTCAGAAAACTAAGAATATAATGTCGATAGATGTGCATGTTTATGAAATAGATTTGAAGACCTGTACGTTTTCTTCGAACCTCTTAATGAGAAACAATGATATAACATAGAGTAATATACATCGTTGGAAACTGACGCTCTAATCAGTAGAAAATGTAAGAGGAGGCCAGATTATTGAAAAATAAAAATATTATAGCTTACGGGGTAATTGGAATTATTGTTGTCATTGTAATAGCTTATGTTGTTTTTATTAGACCTCCAAATAATAATATTAGTGATAATAATGTTATCAGCAGCAGCAGCAACAATCCAAACTTGCAGTCTACTGCCCAACTTATCGCAAATTCAAGAGCTGCAGCACTTGAACAATATCAAAAGCTATTCTGTGGGCTGAATTCAATTCCGCATTCTACTAATTACATGACAGAGTACAAACTCCCAGCTACATGCGAAATGCCCCTAGGTGTCTTGGTTGACGATCAACTTGCAAAGGTATGGTACGTATCTACGAAACAGGGAACGCTCGGTAGCTACGATCTTGCCACTCACAAATTTGATAAAGAACTCAACATTCCTGTGTGGAACGTACGCAACATTCCTACAGACAATTCTCAGGTATGGTCTGTTAGGGAGGATAAGAGTGGAAACATTTGGTTTACAGACGAGAAACAAAACGCAATTTGGAGGTACAGTAAGTCTGTTGGGGGCTTTGAATTTTATAAAGTTCCTGAGATGTCTAAGGTCTTTGGTACAACTTATCCTGTATCTATTGATTTTGATTCAAAAGGAAATGTGTATTTTGTGGGCATACGTATGCCTGTGCTCTGGTTTGGAAACACTACCCAGATGAAGAATGGTACCTCGAATGGAATAAATAAGATTCCAATACCTACAGATGGATTCAAGGGTATATCTCCTGATCTAATCAGTACCGGTTCTATCGCAGTCGACAATAAACGGAACGTCGTCTGGATTTCAATGTTATCTTTCCCTAGTAAGGGCGAAATTCTGCGATATAATATAACTTCAAAAACTTTTGATACTTTCAATATGCCGTCAGGATTAAACTCTCCAGTAGGAGTTGCAGTAGACGAGAACGGTAATCCTTGGGTCACCGATCATGCTACGAGTCTATTTTTCATGTTAAACGCCTCCAACGGCAAGACCATGACCTACGCAACGTCTAGAGTTTCGCCACAGATTTATGGTGTAAATGACGTTAATAGTATTCCACAAGGGGCTTACAGTCTGCCTTACTGGATAGAAAAAGGGTCTGCTGGTAGTGATGGATCGCTTTGGTTTAATGAGCATGAGGGAAACAAAATAGCCAAATTCGAGCCTTCAAATAATACCTTGTACGAATATTGGATTCCTACACAGGATAGATTGTGGGGTAACTGTCCTCCTAACAGTCAAACATGTGGTATAGCCAACGCCCTACAGTTCTCAAGAGGACAGAATGGCCAGACATGGTTTACAGAATGGTCAGAAAATAAGATAGGAAGCTTAACAACAACTAATTACAGACAGCTACCATTCTCCGTTTCAGTATATCCTCAAGAGCTGACTATTAAAAGAGGTCAGGCTGTAGAGATTAAAGTTAATGTTTCAGCAACGACAACAACAAGACTGTCTCAGAATCACTCCAACTCAACTGTTGAAATGGTCGCATCAGGCACATTTACTCCAGGTGGTGACCTCGGAAATTCCACTGGCATCTTCAGCCAAGGGTCCTTCTCGATGCCAGATGCTCATGCTACTAAACAAGTGTCGTTCATCTTCACGTCAGCAACAAATCTAAAGCCAGGAGAATATGTGCTGATGCTAGGAGCGCAAAACAATGAAGTTGCGATGTTGAAGGCTGTGAAAATGCACGTTATTAACTAGATATAGTCGCTACTACTACTGCGGGTGTCAAGCTGACCGTGATACGCTCAATTATCGCGGCGAGATATATGTACAACTATTTCATATGTACCGCCGTCATTCTGTTCCAGCCGCCATTACCCAAATGATACCTAGAATGTACTCCTATGAATTATGTCCACCCCATTGCATACCACTAGGTCGCCCATTGCGGCAGGAGCCGTCGCTATATCCACCGATATCCAGCGGCACGTGTGTGCAGTTATGGGATAGATGAGTTTTGTACTATTTTGCTACTGGTAGTGGCGTTAGCAAATGATGCGTGGCAATTACTGTTGATACACACGACTGTATGACATGTATCTCCAACACAGCTAGTAGTGCTCTTTTTTATATGAATTTGTGCTTTCGCTAAATATGTATGCTCCCCTAATGCAATGATTAACATAGATGCTATGACAACCATTGTCAGACTCAAAATTGTGTGATTTATCTTCATCCTGATAAGCAATTGATAACATAAAATATTTGATTTGGGAGGAATATTGCTATATCTTTACTCTAATAGATTTATCAGAATAAAGCATCAATTAAAGATAGCGCTTCGAGTTTATTAAAAATACTTATTTATCACAACAAATAGCCATCGTCACATAACACAAGAAGGAAACTCTCAATTGTTTGCAGGTACCGCGGTAGCGTTGTTCTCGATAGAATCAAGCATTCTATAACAAGTTAGAGGAGGGAAATAGCTTGTAGCACAATAGAT
>QHBN01000233.1 GCA_003176995.1 Candidatus Nitrosopolaris wilkensis | reverse complement strand
ATTCAATGGTTTCTACTGAGCCATCCTGCTTCTATCGTAGACTGTTCACACTCATGAGTAATCTTTGGATTATCTGGTGGTTTAGATGTAATAAAATCGTCAATGTCGTTTATCATGTTTGTAGGATATGTGCCTTCAGTACCCCTTTACAAACCATAGTAAGGGCTTCCATCTTATCCATACTTTCTTACCATGCATACGACTTCTTGCTTCTGTATGCCTTACAACCAGAATCCATCAGTAGTTTAAATTATTTTCCTTCATGTATTCGAAGACTGTTGGTAAGGCAAATTGTCCGGCATATGTAACCAAACAGCCTCCTTCTTTCAACGATCTAGAACCATGTATTGCCAAATCCTTGTAAATTCCTAGTGAATCCGTGTCATATGGAGATCTGTGAATATCAAATCTATGGACTCTGGCTGTATTTGGTTGTCAGTTAATCTAAGAAAGTCATTATGATATAACTGAACTGTATTATCTTCCGGTGCACTTGTTGATGATTTTATGACCTTAGTTCTTTCAATACCTGCCTTTTCAATTAATTCCTCACGTTTCTCATCTCTACGTAATTGGCCGTATACCTTTCTGATGCCTACATTACCTTTTCTTGACGAATTCTTCTGGTCTTCACTACCCTTGGCAATAATTTTCTTGGACCGTTCATAGGTGGCACGTCCTATACCGACTTTTTTGGCAATAATATCTGCCAATCCACCACTACGTTTTGGTTGAGGTGTATCAACAACATGGCCTGTCTCCCTGGAGGGAGGACATGTTTTGTTATATTTCTTACCTTTTTCAGGTCCTACATACTTGTGTACTGGCATGAACTTGCTTTCTGCCTCCCTTTGCTTTGACATCTCACTCTCAATTTCCTCCAAGACCACACCTAGTTCGGCCTTCTGGAATTCATTTAACTGCCTTCTCTTCAGATTTACCTCGATTACGAACTGTTTTTCTACAAGGGGATCTTTGAATTCTTTCTGATGATACTTTGATGGTATGCCAAGTTCTTTACATGCTCGAAATCTATGATGTCCGTCTTATACCACTCCTTGCCAGTTTGCAATTCCTAATGATACTGTCATCAAACGTTTTATTTGATATGTTTTCTACTAATGTTACGGTCCTGCACATCTGCTCATATATTATTGGTGCGTTGGAATTGCCATTGATAGGTGGCCGAAGAGGGTCATGGCAGTTGCAGGAACAGGTGTTTTGCGTTAAAACATCTTTTTCTGTGTTCCCATCCTTGGCATTCTGGGAACTCGGTGTCATTTATACTCTGGAGGGTTGTGAATTAGGAAAAAAAGAGTGTAGAGGCATTCATTGAAGAATGAGGGTTGTAAAATGTTTATATCCACTTCTATTGATATTAGAGAACTTTGATTAATGACAATATAGCAAGTCCTACGTATAACTTGTACCGCAACCGTCGCGGATGTACGCCGTTTTCCTGTATCTAGAAAATACCCTCATTTTAAAATGAAATATGATAAAGTCCCTTTCCGCATACAATACTGGATATGTACAACTAGGTGGAAGACGATAGAAGATTGACTCCGGTGACACCATTATCAGTGGCTGGCGCAACAAGAGCTTCCAAGCGTATGCCGATTGCATGAGAACACCAGCATTTGAAGGATGTATCAACGAGATATCGTTACTTGCGAAGCATAATACTATCGCCATCATGTGTGCAGAAGCGCTGCCACGGCTTGTCATCGCAGATTTATAAGCAATTATCCTACGATGCTCGGTCTTGAAGCTTATGATATCAAGAACAATAAGCATCCTGACCTTCCAATATTTACTTCTCCTTTTCACGTAATTTTGGCCTGCCTCCCACGTGCCACATTAATAAGCGTAATAATTTCGTAGGCTCGCACAAGACAGATTGTGTAAATTTA
>QHBN01000232.1 GCA_003176995.1 Candidatus Nitrosopolaris wilkensis | reverse complement strand
ACCTAAGTGTGTAAGTACAACAATTAGTTAATTCAAAAGCACACACCAGAAAGAAAGTTTACTCAGGAAAGGAACTGTGTATGTGATTAGAAAATAATAATCGAGTAAGAACCTCCATTAACTAAACAGAAGAAGAACAAGATATGATACTAGAATTGACATCGTGAAATCTTACGTCCATGGCTGTGGGAATACATGATATTAGATCTAAAAGAAAATTGCATAGGAGGATTTTGACATTAAACCGTTAAATCGAATCTTTAACGGTTGGAGGCTCATGATTAATACCCAGCAGTAGTAGATCTATTCCAGTTTATGAATGGAATAAAAGGCTCTGGTCCAATGGGATTCCAAGCAGGTATAGGTGGATCAGGTCCAGGAGATCCCAACTACACCCCAATATGGAAAATATCATTCAATACATGGAAAGATCCATCGAAGGCTAGGATTCTAGAAACTGTAGCTGATATTACCGCGATGCAGCAAGCTGGAATGATAACAGTTATACCAGCTCATGGTGGAATGCATGCTGTTAACTGCCCATTCTTTGATCCATCTACGGTATTTGCACATCAAAGTAAGGGATAAAGAACAAACAACACCTAGGAGAAAACGATAGCAGCGTCAGCGAAGCAGACAGTAGAAAAATAAATCAAGCGAGCGTAAAAAAGGAATTGGAAGTAAAAAGGGAAATAAATTCCCTTATTTTTTTATTGATGCTGTAAGGGTTTAAGATAGACTTTAAGGGTTAAAGATCAGAGTTATTATTTGGATATTTGTGTATGTCAATGTCAATGTGACCATGGCTCAAACTCAACGGCAGCAAAAGCAACAACAACAGCGGTCGTCATCAACAATGACGGTTACGCGAACAAGACTTAACATTTTTCTTAACACTGTTTACTTTGTACTTGGGTTTTCCCTTATTTTTGCAATATTGAGTGTAATTCTAAATAGTGTTCTTTCTGTATATGGAGCCGGGTTTCAACATTACCTTACATCTATTGGTGGAATTGTGATAATAGAATTTGGTGCATACCTGATTCTCTCCACAAGGATTCGTAGCTTAAATTTTGAGAAAAAGTTGACAATCGTCAAGCTACCAAGATCTAAAACAAGCTATATTACATCATTTGTATTTGGAGCCGCATTTGCAGCTGGTTGGACTCCATGCGTTGGACCAATCTTGGGTAGCACATTTGCATTGGCAGCTACTCATCCTGCAGCAGCATACAATTCTTTGTTAGCTTATTCTATAGGCTTAGGAATACCTTTCCTGATTACAGGTGCTTTCTTCTCAAGAGCTACTGGAATGATTAGAAGAATGGTCAAGTATCTCAAATACTTCAACTTGGTAATGGGTGGAACACTCGTTGTAGTAGGCGTTTTGTTGTTTACTAACCAGTTAATTCTGCTAGCTAACTTCCCACTTGCAAATCAAATCATTAACCTTGAGAGCTGAATCTAGAAGGTAGAACAATCAAAGAGAATTGAGGAATAAGAAAGAAAAGGTAGATCGTGAGTGAATAAAGATACTATTAGTGCCGTAGTAATGGCAGTTGCAGTTGTAGCTGTAGTTGTAGGATTTGGGGTGTATTTCAACAGCCCTGGTCTTAACGAGTCTGCTTTAACTCAACAACAACTAATAGAAAACAAATTTGTTTCAGTTGCAACGACAACAAATGGAACAATGAAAACGATAAAGCTCATTAAGGCTCAATTTCTGCAAATAGATAAATCGCAATTCCAAAAAGCACCTGAATTTACTCAAATTGCAGGATATATAAATACGGCTGGTAACACTCCAAGGACAATTGCATCTCTCAAAGGAGAAGTTGTATTAGTAGATTTTAGGACGTATACTTGCATTGCATTAATTGTATTCGTGCTATTCCTCATCTTAACGATTGGTATCAAAGATATGCTGACAAAGGTTTTGTAATAGTTGGTGTTCACTCGCCGGAGTTTGAGTTGGAAAAGAATTACGATAATGTAAAAGCGGCAGTTCAAAAATTTGGAATAAAGTATCCAGTAATATTAGATAGTGACCATGGAACTTGGAATGCTTATGGAAACCAGTACTGGCCTAGATTTTACTTGATGGATACCCAAGGATACATAAGATATGACCACATAGGTGAAGGAGGTTATAATCAAACAGAAAAAGCAATTCAGTCACTAGTGACTGAACGTGCTGCTCTGATGGGTGCAAAAGAAATAAACTTCAATGCAAAACCAATAACAGTAATCAAGCAAGGAAGTTTGCAGTATGTAGATTTAAGACAGAGCACAACACCAGAAATATACATAGGATATGATACTGCGAGAGCACCACTTGGAAACCCTGAAGGCTTCAAGCCAGATCATACAGTATCATACTCAATCCAATCAAATACCAATTTCAAACCTGATGTAGTGTACCTTCAAGGCAATTGGAAAAACAACCCCGATAATATGGAATTACAAAACGATACTGGGCGTATTCTTTTGACATATTATGCAAAGGCTGTAAATATAATAGCAGGAGGAAAAGGTGGAGGAGTTGTTTCTAATGATGTGGGGGCAGGAGCAGTAGCAGCATCAACCGCAAAGACACCAAACAAGTCATTAGGAGTGGATTTATCTCAAGATGGTAGTTTTAGAATTGACGGTCAAAGGTTGTATAATTTATCAATACATAACAACTACGCTGTTCATAATATTGTAATTGATATTAAGGGAAAAGGATTTCAATTCTATACATTCACTTTCGGTTAGTCGGTCAGATGATTACTATGGTTAAGTAATAATAATCGGTATTCAGATACCGGAATTTATGGATATTTCCTTCTTGTAGCCACCTTCTTTTAGTCACGATATTATCAGCTATAGTTGCTTGTCATTTTTCATGTTCCCTTTTTTTCTCTATTTTCTCTATTACTTCCTTCAGATTGACTGTTTATTTTTTTTATTTATTTTGTCTTTATGAATAATAACATTAGTTATGCGGTGGATTAGTGGTTAGTTGGTGAGATTCATTACTTGATCTCTATCTGAATAAAAGGTTCAATCTTCTTCTTGTGCCGTCATGGTCGATTCCAGTTACAATGCAAATCTGTTGTCTTTCAAGTCGTCGTTATACAAACAACGACAAAAACCTAAAATCATCATTTGCTGCTAGAGGAGGATTTAGAAGTTGTATTTGAACTCAATGAAGGCATGTTTGCCGCCATATTACTGGTAGCAGCAGTATTAGCAAAGGAATGTGAAAGCCCAGAATGAGCTTCAAGCCATGCGTAGATATCCGCTAAAACATACTGTTCAATTGGTCCAACTCCAGTAGACCACTGAGATGAAGGATAGAATAGATGTCCTAGATTGGGATAAGTTATCAATGTATGATCAGGATGATTTATCTCTGTTAGTCTTTGCTGTAGAAGAAATGCTTCTAGTAATGGAGTTTGACTATCATTTTCTCCCTGTTGTACTAGAATACTAGTGGATGAAGGAACACTACCAATTATACTCAAATTGGGTTCTAAAGCATCATGTGATCTAAGCCAAATAGGACATGGTGAAATAGTGCACTTCTTACCTGGTGTTACCACTAAGGCAGATTCAGCTGACGCTACTAGTTTGGGTTTAAGTTCATTATTAATGCTTATGTATGCATTGTGTTTAAGATTTAATTGGTGTATAGTCCCGTTAGTCGTCTCTAGAAGTAGTGTAAGATTTCCAACCATATTACTGAAAACGGGATTCTTATTTGCCTCCGATACTGACAGCATTCCATCATGATTGTGGTCTAGAAACAAGGACTAGTCCATTAGGACGTGCACTTAGTGCTACTTATGTAGTTAGCTATTCCTTAGGTCGCTTGAAAGCCTTCATAGCTTCAACTACCTCATCCATATGTACTAGTGCCCCATGTTGTAAATATTCAAGTGCTTGAAGCGCTGCGTTGTGAGCTTCTGGAGAGGTACCAGCTGTTGCCTCTTCGACTACTTTTATTCTATAATCGTATTGATGGGCATCAGCTCCAGTATAATGCACACATACATTAGTGGCGGCACCGGTCAAGACTAGTGTATCAGCTTTAAACGCATTAAGCAGAAAGGTTAAATCTGTTCCTATGAATGCACTATATCTTCGCTTTGGCACCAGGTACTGATTTTCTTCAAGTTTATCGGCACCCAATCCCTCCATTATTACTGGACCCTTGGTTTCATCAAGACAGTGTCTTGGTTCGTCACCATCAAGCTCTCTACCCATATCTATCATAGAGGGTCTATGAATTTCTCGTGTAAATATGGTGGGAATTTTGGAAATTTTCGCAGCATTGACTAGTCTATGAACATTCTGAATTACTTCTTGAGGGCCTGAAACTGAAGTGGCAGGACAAGGCACAGCGCCATCGCTGTCCATAAAATCATGCTGCACATCGATAACTAGTAACACAGGGTTTTTGCCTAGAATACTAGTGTCTTTCTTTTTTGAAGCTGCAGTTATTTCTGTCATTTAAAAATATTTCCTCCATCCGTAATGTTCTGCTTTCTTCTCATCTTTGGATTTATTGCGACAGACCTCATTTTCTATCTATATCCTCATCCTGCTGCATGTACCGGAAAAAGTGTGACGAGACCTTTCACGATTAGACCTGCGACCATGCCAATAAATGGATCCATTGTAGCCCCTGTTATAACGGCTGTAACACCTCCTACGATAGGATCGGCTTTCATTGCTTGAGGAGCATTCCCAGGAAATATTATCAAAGCTCCTAACACAAGTAGAAATCCAGTTACTGCTTGAATTGGAATATACCTTGCTGCCTTTCCTATTAATCCCATTAATAAAATTACTGCGGCAATTGCCATCATAA
Source organism: Candidatus Nitrosopolaris wilkensis (assembly GCA_003176995.1). Classification (GTDB taxonomy): domain Archaea; phylum Thermoproteota; class Nitrososphaeria; order Nitrososphaerales; family Nitrososphaeraceae; genus Nitrosopolaris; species Nitrosopolaris wilkesensis. The sequence continues at coordinate 7,686 of QHBN01000232.1, read as the reverse complement.
TTGCTGCTGAAAAAACTGGGTTTGGTGCTGCCGCAGTACCAGTTATGATCGGTTCAAGAGGTGCACCTCCAAAAAATGCACTCCCAAAGCCAGATAGACCGGCCATGATGTTTGTCGCGTCAAAGAGATTTACTCCGGATCCTGTGACTGTATGAACATGGGCTAAATCAGCATCGATTGATGGATATGCTATACTTGTTCCGGTCCTCAATGCAAGTAAGGCAAGGGCTGCTCTAACAATCATAATTTTATCTGGTCGGCTTAATCTTTTAATCACTTTTGTCTGCTGCTTAGCACCACCCCTTCTATCATTACTACTGTCATTGCCGCCGCCAGGAATTTCTTCATATGTTTGATAACCTCTAAAAAAAAGTCCGAGTTGCTTCCACGGAAGCACCAACATAATCTTTTCTCTTCTCATATCCGGAAGAATCGGCTCAAATGGTCTGAATCTTCCAACTATGACACTGATAACTACACTACCTGCTAAAGCATAGATAAGCGCCGACGGATCTGACTGGAATGCGAGATATATTATGAATGCACTTCCAGCTGAAACTATGCCTACCACTCTATTTTCTTTAATCAAATCCACCGCAACTATGGAAAGAATTATGCCAACTCCAGTCAACATTCCAAATTGCACAGCTGGACCGATGAACTTCACAATGGTACTATAAGCACCAATGCCTCCAAGTATAGCACCGATTATTCCAGCAAGCATTACTGCATAAATCATTATATGCCACTGTTTCTTTGCTATTCGTGACACAATCGTTAGACTTTCAACTTCAAAGGAAACGGGTGCTACTGACCTAAATCCTATTAGAAATACAAATCCTATGATAAAACCAATTCCAGTAGGTCTTGCAGACCAACCGAGACTTACTCCGATTAATCCTTCACCTATCACATCGGCAAGCGTAGATACGGCTGCTACGATGTCATTAGGGCTTGGAATGTACAGCATTTAATAGTTCTACTCTAAAAATAATGAACGAATATTTATATTTATAAAGAATTTACGAAGGAGAATATTAAAATCTATGAGATTTTTTTATCGCCAGAGTCTCGTATCCCACAGGTGTATTGCGGATTTTTTGGTAGGTTCTCTATCATCAACCACTGGGTTGTTTAGCTTGCTGTTGCAATCATCTTCATCGGGAATAAGTAAGCCAAAGTAGCCTTTTGGTATTTTTGTTTTCAATCGCTTACGCAATTTCAAAAATGTGTCTATATCTCCATGTATAATGAGTCTGTATTGCATGAGTAATTCCTTTAAGATCCAGTCATCACTTACATTATCTACTGTATCATCAAAATTTAGTAATGTAGACTTCATTACTGCAAGTGTTTTTCGAAGTGCTTTATCCAGTAAATAGACTTCCTTTTCATACGCCATGTTTGCACTGCTGCTGGGAGTCTTTTCCTTGTAATTGGACGGATCATTATCATCAGATTTTGCCTTGGAGACTTTGACAATATGTCTGATCTCATTTTTTGTCAAGGGATTTTTAATAACAAAATCAGCAAAGTCATCAATCACGTCCTTGTCTAAAGGCAACATTTCCAAAGCCACGCTTGCGGTTATGCGCTGGCGCATAATTTCTTCTCGAATTTTTTCGGGCAAGAGAAGTAGTTGAATTCTCCGTGTCACAAACTCTTGGCTTCTTCCAATTCGTCTGGCTAGTTCAGATATTCCACCCCAGCCGTGACTTTCAACGTATCGATTAAATGCAACTGCTTCTTCAATCGGATTCAGAGTCTTATGTTGCACGTTTTCCACGAGTCCTATTTCGAATGCTTCCTTATCTGATAGATCAATTAAATGACAGCTAATCTTTCTCAGCTTTAGGAGTCTCGCTGCGGCAAATCTGCGATTCCCTGCAACCACTTCAAATTCGTGTTGCATCGGTCTGACGACAATAGGTTGCAGCAAGCCATGCTGTTTGATGGATAAAGCCAGGTCGTCAAGGTTATCAAGATTCATACGGAACTGAGTGGTAGGGGTACGGATTTTTGCAATACTGATCTCTTGTAATACTCCTAGATGGCTCATTCAACTATTTTATCCTGTACGAGATATTAAATATTCAGTGAAAATATTTTTGTAAATCGTATATTATTTCAAATAATTAAAACATTTATATCATAATTTAATAATTATTTAAAATTTTTACGTCGTATTGCCTCACATGAATCCTGACAAGGGCAATGGCGGTGGCAGGGGAATAGAAGTAGAATTTCCACTCGAAATCAACGATTTAGAAAGGCCATTTAATACCGCAGACATCGCAAAATTGTGCAAATACTATAAGAGGAAGTCGTCGAACGACTTTGGGGTATAATACCCAAGGAACTTATAAGGCAAATCTAGCTGGTCTATAGCTATATTGCTGGACGAATACACAGGCCAACAAGCTGTATAATATGACTATAGAAATAAATCAAACTAATGCTCACTTAAATATGATGAGCGTAAAGTGAACAATATTTTAGCCAATTTACAGATAATTGAGGCGAAACAGATAAAATAGTAGGTGTAAGAAATGACTGATATAAACCATAACAAGCACCTCTCTGACGTATTTTCTCATGCCAAGTGTCCTAGATGTAATTCTAATGATAAGGATGCTATTGCATATGTTGGAGATAATTACAATCTCAGATGCAAACATTGTTGGTACGAATGGACTGAAAGCTGGCGTCCAAGTATGACAAAAGAAGATAAACCATCGCCTACGTAATTTTGAAACCTTAATACTACTACTCACACAAAAGGTCTGAGAGATTATCTAGCAATAGCTATCCAAACTCAGATATATGCAACGAGTGAGTAGGACTGAAAACTACATTCGACGTAATCTAGAATAATTTGTAACGACCACTCCAAATAGCTACCCTAGTATTATAGAATAAATTTGGTCATGACATCTCAGAGACAACAAAAAGAAACTCAGATTCCTGTTGCTTTTCTTAAAAGCATGTGTCAGTCACGATCAAAATATCCCAAATGCATTTGCACGCGTACGCAATTCTTGTATCCTTTGTTGTACCGTCATAGCTGGAAAATTTCTATCAAACAATTCCCAGGTGTGTGAAGCTTTTTTCAATTTATTCCCTGATAATTTTGTCAAGCATGATATCGCAGATCGCAAATCATGTGTAACCTTGGCTACAGCGATCTCATCAGCCTTGTACTCGTTATTCCTCAAAATTATGGCGTTTGGAGGAAGTCGATCCTTAGAATTTAATGCCAAGAAAATTTTGATCATTTCGAATTGAGTACGATTCTCAGTATTTGGTCCCTTAGCAAGGGCTTCAATGGCCCTTAAAGATTGCTGTACTTAAGACATGTTTTTCGAAAATATGTGCGCATTCATGCGCTAGAACGAACCGCATCTCCACGTTTGAGAGTAGATTTAGAGATTTATCGTTAAGAAAGACAAATCCTAAAACTGTGATTCCGTGAAGGTTAATTATTTGAATATCTACGTTTAATCTAATTCCAGCAGCAGCTGCTATAGTAGGTAAATTAGTAGGTAGTACGAGAACCCAGGTATTCCGTGCTCTTAGCTTCGTAAATACTCGATCAACGAGATATTTGATTTGAACTAGATCCAATGTGCAGAAATTGATCCGACTTGATATTAAAGCTCATCGTGAGTGTCTATTCTGCGTTTTTACTATCTAAAGTGAAATATGTGGGTAGGGCGTTTTGGCACTTATTCGGCATTTGTCTCTCTCCAAGTTTATAGCTGGGCAGTGATGGATCCTTGGCTCTCTATACTCCTACTTTTACTATGAGTGTAGACAAATCTAATAGTCACAACCCATACGAAAGCCGTTACAATACAGATCTAATACTATGTGATTTGTGTTATTCGGAGTCATATTAGTGACATCCGAAACCTCGTAGCCTTTCAGTATTGTTGGATCTAAGCGAGTCTGTCCCCTTGGCCCTGGTCTCTCATAAGTGGCTATAACATTACCTTCAACGTTCTTCGAGACGTAGATTTTAGTTATAACTAGTCAGAAAAATCAGCAGTGTGTACTCTGTCAACACCACTTAGTCAAAGGGGATGTTATAGCAGGTCAGTTAAGCGGATCATTAGCTGATGGCATGACCCAGGTATACTGCAAACGATAGACTAGACTAAACTGGTCAAGGTGTTGTAAATAATATCATAGATATTATAATGCCACAAATGGATTGATTCGGACTGTATGAAGAAATTAGAAAAATAGACATGGAAGTTAAGGTTTGTTTTATTACCGCATATGAGGTAAATTACCAAGCTTTGAGAGCCGTATTTCCAGCTGCGACTACTACTGATGATATCGGCTGCTTTATTCAAAAGCCAGTTGACGTAGACGACTTCATAAAACATATTGAAGCAGAATTAAGGTAGATTATCTATTAGGCGGTATTATGAGAGCAACTTGGACATTTCCATCATCGATCGCTAAATGGCGTGTAAGTATATTATCGCAGATATTCTTATTTCTCCATGAAGCGATGAATTTGTCAAGCTTGCGTTTGCAGACATTCTATTCTTGCCTGCTTTTAACTTATCTCGTATTGATTTTACAAATTGATGTCCCTCGTCAACATCTGTGTGTGATAAGCAAGACTTGTCTGCTTTCATCTCAATGGCGGGTATGACTATCTGACCTACTTCAAAACCAACGAGAGATACATGAACTCTTAGGGTTTGGAGTGCAGCCATTAGAGTCGATATATTCAATAAAGTAACTTTAGTAACTTAAGTCACATGAGAGCTGTTATATACTTTGTCGTTGGTGTGTAACATCATACCCCTACCACGCATTTTCTCAGGCCTTGTATCTAATAGAGTGGTCCAGATTTCATCTAGGTTGACGTCAATTTTTCTTTTAAGGCTTTCTACCTCCTGTTCTAAGCCAAACTCATCTCTTACGTGTCGAATTTCATTGAGCATCGTCTCTATAGTTTGAAGTATTTTATCCCTTGTCTCAGAATCCATATTATTCTTTTTTGAGTATAACAAGAAGGTTGCAGCATTATTGTTTGATTTCAGTATGTCCATTATTGTGCGTAATCGCGTCTCTACAAACCGCACATCGTTTCCCAGAAATAGCGTAGTACTATCGTCCAACTTCTAACATTCCTTCATTTGTAAATGTTAAATTTTTATCTTCTGATTAGTCAAAAACAGAAAGTACATTCTTGCATTCTCCTATCGCAATTTTGTATACCTGGCCTTGCCGATATTATTGTTCCGTGGATCATATTCTATAAAACTCATTTCGTCTAGAGGAGTTGTTTCTGCAAGATGCGCAAGGTCAACCCTATTGCCATCCCATCTTGCTTCTTCCACGAACACGGTTATATATGCCACTCAGGACGTCTGCCATTCTTCTGTCTTCTAGATGCACTTCACACAGTCGATGAAAAAACATTATTTGCCTCTACACCGAAATCATGACGATCTTATGGAGGGCTGTTGATTACTAGACAGGGTTTTCGGATAAAACCATATTTTGATTTTCATATATCCCCTACGTTTCAATGATATCCAAGTTCTCCTGCACGTTTGATTCAAAATACCTACTATCAGTTAGTGTTGTTGTGATCAACTTTAAATGGTTCAAAGGTATGTTATGAACAAGTAGTAAATCCCAATATTCGTGAGCGTTACTAATGTACCAATTTTTAAAAATTCAACAAATGTAAACGCTTTAAGATTCTTGGATTCTGCAACATCGATAATTATTATGTTACTTGCAGCTCCTAATATTGTAAGATTTCCTGCAATTGTGCTTGCAGATGCCAACATCATCCATTGACTTACATGTGCGTCACCTCCAAACCCATTATTTAGCATCACAAAATTATATAATGCAACAAAGGGAACATTACTTAGTATTTGACTCAATAGAATACTAACAGCTGATATTACAGCATTGCTCTGAAAAATATTATTAGGATTAGGAGAAGGGATGTGTGACATTATCATTGAAATTGCACCAGAAGACCAAAGAGCAGAAGTAACTACAAACATTGCAGCAAAAAATACTAGCACAGAATAATCTACTCTTCTGAGTATGTCTTTACGATCACTACCACTAACAAGATACAAAGCACCTGCATCCAATAATGCAATGACACTCAAGCCAACACTAGCAATATGGAGAAAATGTAAAAACTCTGAAATGATAAAACCAGCTATTGTAATCAATAAAATTGCGGATGAGATCTTTGCAAGACGTGGATTTTCAATTATTGGTGATATTGCTTCATGATTCAAAGGAGTAGCAGCAATCGTGTGGGAGTCATGGCTGATTTCACGATATCTCGTCCCATTCAATAATACTAAATCTTTTTTGAAATACATCCTCAGAATGAAGTAGGTTGAAAATAGATTAAACAGAGTAGGAATCGTTAGGTGAACAACAAAGGTGATAAAGGGTAACGAGATACCACTCTGTATTGCTATCAAGAGATTTTGAGGATTTCCTATTGGTGTCATTGTGCTACCCACAGAGATACCAAAAGCAAGAGCAATGAGCAAAACCAAGGGTCTAATTCCAACTTGTTTTGAAATGTATACTATGAGTGGTATACCAAGCAAGGCTATAGTATCATTTACCAAAAATGCAGAGAGTATTCCCATACCTACTACAAATATTAAAAGCAACGAATCCGGACTATTTGCTCTCGATAGCATCTTTATCGCTACTAGTCTCAGCACACCAGATTTATCAAGTGCTGTAACGATACTAAACATGCCAAAAAGAAACCCGATAACGTCTAGGTTAATTGATTTGAATGCTGCTTCTAAACCTATAACTTGGAAGACAATCATAAGGAAAGCGCCGATTAGCATCGAAACCCATATTGGAATACGATATCGTCTTGTTCGTCCTATTATGATTAGGGCATAAACAGCTGCAAAAATAGCTATTGCGATATACTGTTGCGACACTTTACAGAAAATTGCACCTTATCCTTGTTTGCTTGTTCTAATGTTCTTCATCTGCCCTGGCACTTAAAAGGGTTCCATAAAAGGTAATCTGAAGTCCGATACAAAACGCTTATCTAACCTGCCTCGACATCGACGACCAGATTATAACGGAGTTTTAAACTAATTATCTATGCCGATACGCAATTATGACGGTTGCCGCTACGGCTGCAGGAATTCCAAATATGACAGCATACTCTATGTATAAAATCGTTGAATAACTTACTGTGAAAGGATTGCTGGATTGTCTATTGGCAGCAGCTGCTAGCTGATTTGCAGCAGCTGAGGTGATATCAGGATTATCAAATACTATAGTATTAAACTGGATATCTGATGATTTCACGGCACCTACATTTTCGATTCTGATGTTTATAGGACCCGAATTTGAAAATACATAATGTTGAACGTTCATTCCAGCTTGAGTAATGCTTGGAATACGTTGAAGTTGTTTTCCATTCTGTATTAGTACAAAATCATATGGCAAAAGATTTGGTTTATTGTTTGCAAGATCAAAGAAAATAACAAAGAAAGATATCTCCTTACCTGTAAGCAAAACGTTGGGATCCCAACTTAACCCTGCCTCAATTTTTCCATCAGGGGTAAAATTGTAAACCGGCAATTTGCTTATTCTTGCACCAGAAGCATAAACAGGATAATTGGGTATGTTTTGTGCCTTTCCTTG